>JAHDWY010000814.1 GCA_023384315.1 Candidatus Hydrogenedentota bacterium
CCTTCCCGGGTGTGGATCGCCTGAGGAAGGAAGCGATCAAGATTCGCGAATACAAGGCGGCCGAAGAAGGCATCGAATTGGCGTCAGTAAACCCGGAAACCATTCCGGCGGCCATCGAGCTTCAAGAGTTTGTTGACCACCTTCGCCGGGTGGGCCGGGAGCGGAATCAGGCAGACGATCGCGCCTAGAATTCCCTGAAACGGAATCGTCGAACATCAAGCCTCGTGCGACCGGAAGACGCGCGAGGCTTGATTCTGTCAAAAAGCCGCTGGCGGGGGAGTGATCCACCTGGCCGGAAATCCGCATTTCCCGGCACGGGCCATACCCGGCGCAATGTCAGGAGAGTTCCGCAATTCAATCCGTAACATTGCATCGACTCTGGTGGTCCGATAGACTGTGGGCTCTTCGGCGGACCGGTGCGCTCGGATGCGTCAACCTTGATTCCCGGCAGTGCGTTACCCCAATGTTATTAACGGCTTCGAGATACGTGCCCGCGTAGCCGGGATTGGCCGGTGAGCGTAGCCCCAGCGCGAGGGCGGGATCTGCCAACCGCAACGCTATATCTAGCCGCCCGCTTGCGGGTGACCGCAAGAACTTGGGTGGAAAATCGCCACGACGTGCCGCGGGTACGGGATACGAGAGTGATACGGAGGATAACATGGTCAAGGGCCTGCTCATTCGACAGGCGTTTGTCATTATCGATCTAGGGCTCGCCCTGCTTGTTGCGTTTGTGATGTATCTGATTGCCGAGCAACAGTTGGAATCGCGGGCGCCTAAGGTGAGCCTTCCTCCCATCGATCCGGGTGACGGATCGAACGTCGAACTAGCCAAGCTGGGACCGCAGAACGAGTACGACGTCATTGGAAGCAGCGGCCTTTTTGGCGCGGCGGGAGACATGGCCGAGCCGGCCCAAACCGAGCTACCCCCTGTAAGCATGGAGCCGCCGCCGCCGACCCTGCGTTTGCACGCAACTGCGGCCACGGGAGGCCCCGAAAACCGGCTGTCCACGGCGATCATTGAGAATAGCGCGGCCCAATCCGTCCAGAAAATCTCGGCCTACTACCTCGGCCAGCCGGTAACGGACGAACTCGTATTGAAAGAGGTCTACCCCCGGAAGGTCATTCTAGAGAATCCGACAAAGAACTCATTTTCCGAACTGCTCATGGCCGAAGCCGATGAGAAGCCTTCGCAGGCAGTGACGGCGATGGCAGCCCGTCAACCCCGTCAGCCGGTCCAAACGGCACAGAATACGGATGCAATCGCGTTGGACCGCAACGCGGTCGCGGAGGAATTGGCGACGTACGACTACGCCGACGTGGTCAATACGCTCAATCCCGAAATGGCCGAAGACGAGAACGGCAATGTCACGGGGATCACGTCCTCGAATTTTGCCGCGGTGCCGCTCGCGGCCGAAGTGGGCCTGCAGAACGGCGACGTCATCAACACGGTCAACGGCATCAAGATCGACAGCGACCAGAAGCTCATGGAAATATTCACGAAGTTTTCAAACGCGAGCACCTTTCGGCTAGGCATCACGCGGAACGGTTCGCCGCAAATGCTCACGTTCAAATTGGAGTGACCAGCGGAAGATGGATAGGATGACCAGTGGCTTCAGAATCCCTCGACGGGCAGACCGGGCGCTTCGCCTGTTAGTTCCAATGCTAGCACTCGTTCTGGCGACTCCGTCCCTGCGCGCACAAGATGACACAACCCCTGCTCCCCTCGGTTCCGCCGTTAACACTGACCGGGGAGATGGAGAAGCGAAAGGGAGACGCGCGGAACGCAAGCGACAGCGGGCGGCCGAAACCGCAACGGAATCCGAGGTCGCACCAGAGAATGGTTTGCCCGAAGCCGCCGATCCCGGTCCGGAACCGGAACCTGCCCAAGCCGCGACGGAAGCTCCGGATGTGTCGATGCCGAATTCGCCCGTCGTTCTCCCGCAGGGCGCCGTGGCAACGTCGCGGGGGCCTGCCGGCCCGCCGGCGCCCGGGGCCACCACGGAGGACGTCCGGCCGATCGGAACGCCGCAGGAGTCTCCCGAACTTCCCGAGAACGAGTACCGCATCAA
>JAHDWY010000024.1:0-9949 GCA_023384315.1 Candidatus Hydrogenedentota bacterium
AAATGGCGGAGGGTGTGGGACTCGAACCCACAAGCCCGAAGGCGCCGGTTTTCAAGACCGGTGGATTACCAGTTATCCTAACCCTCCGCGACGAATGGCGGATGAATGGACTTGCCTCACTATTGTACGCGATGATTGGCTTGTGTTTCATCCTTTGTGCTTGGCTTCAAGCGCGCGGCGTCCCTGTGTTTCGGCGCAACCCATACCGCCGCAATGCCTTGCGGTGTAAGGGAATTCCCCGGTGACACATAGGGGTGCAAGCCCGATTGTATACCCGCGAAGGATCCATCACACTATCAATTAGACATACTTCTTGGGTGTCAATCAGTGTGGGATGCTGTTGCGCTACCGTCCCCCTCGGCCTAGGTACTCCACCAACCGTTGTAGCGCGGCAGCGTCCCCTTTTTTGTTCATCCGAACCATCCCCCTGCATGCGCCCCTACCGCCCCACGTTCCCGGAACCCCTTTCATAAACCGGGCATGTACGGTAAGATACGCGTGTTGTTCATCGAATCGAACCGAGGGCGTGGCCATGTCGACCGATTCAAACAATTCGAATCCGCTGCAATCGCTGGAAGAGTGGGAGGAGTTCGTCGAAGGCCGGTATCCCGAACCCGCACAGGGTTTTACGCCGGAGCGGGATGCCGCAGCGTTTCGCGACTACGAAAACACCGCCCGCAGTTCGGTTCGCGAGTTTTACCGTCTTAACCACCGCTACCAATGTGTAGACTTCGTCCGTGCCAAGCGCGAAGAATTCCTCGGTTTATCCCGCGAACGCATGAGCATCTGGGAAGCCATGGAGTTCTTGAATACCCTCGTCGACGATAGCGACCCCGACACGGACCTCACGCAGATCGAGCACCTGCTCCAAACGGCCGAGGCCATCCGGCAGGACGGCCATCCCCGCTGGTTCATCCTGACGGGACTCATCCACGATCTCGGCAAGATCCTCTGTCTGTGGGGCGAACCCCAGTGGGCGGTCGTGGGCGACACCTTCCCCGTCGGCTGCGCCTTCTCGGACAAGATCGTCTTTCCCGAATTTTTCGCCGAGAACCCCGACAACGCGGTGCCCGCGTACTCAACGTCCGACGGCATCTACGAACCCGGCGCGGGGCTCGATCGGGTGCTCTTGTCCTGGGGCCACGACGAGTATATGTACCACGTGTGCAAGGACTACCTCCCCGAACCGGCCCTCTACATGATCCGTTACCACTCTTTCTACGCCGCCCACCGGGAGGGAGCCTACGAGCACCTCATGAACGGCCACGACAAAGAGATGTTCGCCTGGGTTCGCGCGTTCAATCCGTACGATCTCTACTCCAAGAGCCCCGTCCGGCCCGACGTGGCGCAACTGAAGCCCTTCTACCAATCGTTGATCGACGAATATTTCCCCGCGAAGCTGGCCTGGTAGACCCACGCATCGCGGATAGAGCAGGGACGTCTTCTTGGGGACAAGGGAGGATTCCACATGGCTGGCACGAACCGCCTAACGCTGCGCGCCCGATTGCTGGCGGCAGGCATCTTGCTCTCGATAGGCCCGCTTCTGATCGTGACGGCGCTGGTCTATCGACAGAATACAGCCCTCGGCGCAACTGCCACAGAGTCGTTGGATCGCCTGGCGTCCGGCGATTTGGAGCACAGCGTGCATGGGGTGTATTCCCTTTGCGAGACCCAACAGGAGGTGCTTCAGGATTTCGTCAACAAATCGCTCAACGTGGCACGGGCCAATATGGCGGCGGCCGGCGACGTCTACCTCAACTCGACGGAAGTTGTCTCCTGGAACGCCGTGAATCAATACACCCAGGAACAACAAACCCTCACGCTGCCCAAGATGCAGTTTGGCGCCACCTGGCTGGGCCAGATCGCGGATGCGGCCACACCTGCCCCCGTCGTTGATGAAACGCAGGATCTCGTTGGCGGCACCTGCACCATCTTTCAACGCATGAACGACGCCGGTGACATGTTGCGCGTCTCCACGAACGTGCTGAAGGCGGACGGCACCCGCGCCGTGGGGACCTTCATACCCGCCGTCAACCCTGACGGCGCGCCCAACCCCGTCGTCGCCGCGGTGTTGAAGGGCGAGACATTCCGGGGCAAAGCCTTCGTCGTCGACCGCTGGTACATCACCGCCTATGAACCGATCAAAGACAACGCTGACACGATCGTGGGCGTTCTTTACGTCGGCATCCCGATGGAGAGTGCAACGGCGTTGCGCGAGGCGGTCCGCGAGATCACGATCGGCGATACGGGGTACGTGTTCGTATTGAACGCCGCAGGGGATACCCTGGGCCGCATCGTCATCGGGCAAACTCCCGACCAGGACGGCGCCGACATGCGCGATGCCACCGGCGCCAACGGCGACTACTACATCCGTAGTATCTGCGAACAGGCGGCAACCCTTGGCCCGGACGAAGTCGCCCACCTTACCTATACGCCGGACGCAGCGGGCGATGCGCGGGTGGCTCGCATGATGTACTTCGCCCCTTGGGATTGGGCCATTGTGGCCACGGTTCCGGAGAGCGAATTCCGCGAAGCATCCATCGCCATGGGGGCGGAAAGCCGCCGGTCGCTGCTGTACATTCTCGCGGTAGTCGGCGCTACCCTGCTACTAACCGCGATCATCTGGGGCTTCATTGCAAGCGGTCTGACCCGCCGTATCGCCCGTGTAATCCACGATTTGCGGTCGGCAAGCGCCGAAGTGCGGTCCGCGTCCACACAGGTGTCGGCCTCCAGCGCACAGCTCGCCGACGGGACCTCCAGCCAGGCCTCCGCACTCGAGCAGATCTCGGCGTCGCTCGAAGAGATGTCCGCCATGACCCGGCAGAATGCGGACAACGCAGCCGAGGCCGACCGGGCTTCGGGTAGCGCCAGTGACGCCGTCCAGACGGGGCGGTCGTCCATGGATCGCATGGGGGAGACGATCCAACGGATCAAGACGGCCACTGACGAGACTGCGAAAATCCTCAAACTCATCGACGAGATCGCCTTCCAAACCAATCTGCTGGCATTGAATGCCTCCGTCGAGGCCGCCCGGGCCGGAGAGGCCGGTAAAGGGTTCGCCGTGGTCGCGGAGGAAGTGCGCGCGCTGGCGGGCCGTTGTGCCGAAGCCGCCCGTGATACCGCGAGCCGTGTCTCGGACGCGCAGGAGGCCGCGGACGCGGGTGTCGAGGTCGCGCGCGAAGTGGATGAGTCTCTTCAGTCCATCATGACCCAGATTCAGCGCGTTACGGCCATCATCGCAGAGGTTCGCGCGGCATCCAGCCAGCAAGCCGACGGCGTCAATCAGTTGAATTCCGCCGTTTCGCAGGTTGACGGCGTGACGCAGTCCAACGCCGCGAGCTCCGAAGAGTCCGCCGCGGCAAGCGAGGAACTCTCCGCGCAAGTGATGACCATCGACGGAATGGTGGCCGACCTGGCCACGATCGTCGGCGGCGCGGAGCGAGCCGACACGCCGCGGGGCGAACCCGACTACGGGCGGATTGCACACGACAATCCGGGACAGGCATTGTTGACGCATCGGCCCACTCGCGGTGCTGCGCGCGCTTCCCAACGGCCTCGCGATTGAATCCTGCGGTCCGGGTATGTGAACATCCCGGCATTGACCGTAAACCTCCCCCTTGACCCAGCAGGAATGCCATGTGTGACACCATCGCCATCGTGCGCAAGAAAGCGATTTTCTTCGCCAAGAACTCTGACCGCGACCCCAACGAGGCCCAGTTGCTCGAATGGCGCCCCGCGCAGGAGCACCCTGCCGGCTCCAAACTGAAGTGCACGTGGATCGAGATCCCGCAAGCGGAGCGGACGCACGCCGTCCTAATCAGCCGCCCCTTCTGGATGTGGGGTGCGGAGATGGGAACCAACGAGCACGGCGTCGTGATTGGCAATGAGGCCGTGTTCACCAAGCAGCCTTACGCGAAGACGGGACTCACGGGGATGGATATACTCCGGCTCGCGTTGGAGCGGGCGGACTCGGCGGAACGCGCCTGTGAAGTCATCGTCGAACTGCTCGAAATCCACGGCCAAGGCGGCGGGTGTGGATTCGAGAACCGCGATTTCACCTATCACAACAGCTTCATGATCGCCGATCCGAACGGCGCCTACGTGCTCGAAACGGCGGGCAAGCTGCACGCCAAAGAGCGTGTCGAAGGCACGCGGCCCATTTCCAACTGCCTCACCATTGGCGCTTTCGCGGAAAAGCACGGCGAGTATTGGAAGACCCGCATCTCCGGATGCCGCACGCGAATGGGGCGCATGCACCATCTCGCCAGCAAAACCCTCGGCGCCCAGCACCTCTTCGCCGCGCTCCGCGACCATGGCGCGCGCTATTCCAATCCTTCATACCGCTGGACCAACGGCGGCATGAACGCCGCCTGCATGCACGGCGGCGGAATCCTCGCTTCCGCCCAAACGACCGGGTCCTGGGTGACGGAAATCCTCAACGGGGAAGTCCGGCACTGGGTGACGGCCACCGCCGCGCCCTGTACGAGCGTCTTCAAACCGGTCCGCATCGACCAGCCCCTCGACCTCGGCTCGCCCCAGGACAAGGCCGACGATTCCCTCTGGTGGCGGCACGAGCGCTTCCAGCGCTCCGTCATGCGGAATCCCGAACCCCTTCGGGATTGCTACGTCCCCGAGCGCAACGCCTTGGAAGCCGAGTGGACCGACAGCCCGCCCGACCCCGCCGCCGCCTTCGCAAGGGGCGACGAACTCCTGGCCAAGTGGTCCGACGCCGTAGCGAAGCGTTCCGTTGAAGACACCCGCCCAGGACACGTCAAGCGCTACTGGGACAAGCGCAACCGGCTCGCGGGGGTGTCACTGTTCTAATCGAAACCCAAGCGATATCTGAATGTTTGTGCGGGCCGATTTGTTACCCTCGACATGACCACCGTGCAACAAATTCCCTTCTGGATAAGCGTTTTTTCTTGTATCGCGGCCTTATCTGCCGGCGCTGAAGCGCACTCCGCCATCTGGTCCCATCCTGCTTGGGCGACTCCGTCGAAACCTTTTGAAGGCGAGGTGCAAACCGAGATCCCGGAGGGCGCGGGTGTCCAGTTGCGTTACACGATTCCCGGCGGTGCGGTGGAGCAGCTACCCTGTACCCCGGCCGAGGGTAACGGCGGGACTTATGCTTTCGCCATTCCCGCCGCGAAAGTCGCGGGCGCCGACGAAATCACGTTCTGGCTGGAAACTTCGGATGGTGACGGCAATCCATTCACAACGGAGAGACGCACCGTTCCCCGGTCACAAGTCCTGGAAGTCGAAGTCTCCGGCAAGACGGACGAAGATCTGACCTATCCACTCGATGACTGGCAGGCGGAGATCCTGTTCCGACCCTGCTGCCTTATCATCAGCGGCTGGATATACTTAGAACGAATTCCCGTCTTGCCCGTGGCCACATACGAAGGGCTTCCTGATTCCCGGCTAAGCCCATTCCTCCGCGTCGATCCCGATGACCTCGTCAAAGCAACGGGCGGAGTGAACCTGCGGATAGCCTACGAAGTCTCTGACGATACAAAGGTTACGTCGAGGTCAATCCAGCCCTGGCAATGGCGGAATGGGGAGTGGTCTCCGGTCTTTGATGCGACCGTCGACGCCGGAACCCATACCGTCACTTTCCCGTTTCCAAACGGCGGCCTGGTTGTGATCGCCGGAAATTCGTCAGAATAGCCCAAAAATTTCTTTCTGCATAAGTGATTTTATTGAAATAGGTTATGGGTATGCGGAAAATTTTCCTTGATTTCCACTGGCAAATTTCCGTCAAAGCTGCTATGATTGGGTTGGAACCGTGTAAAGAATAGACCGGTGAAAGGGGGCGTTCATGGCCGAACCTAAGACTGTATTCCTCGACGACCTTCCCGACGCAATCCCCGTCGAGTCCCAGACCGCCCCTACACCGGCCCCTCGCCCCGTTGCGCGGCGTGCCGAGCGCAGCCGTAAATTGGGTGAATGGCTGATTCTCGAGGGGCTCATCACCGAGAATCAATTGGGCGACGCATTGGCGTACCAAGCGGAGCATGGCGGGAAACTTGGGGAAATCCTGGTCAAACTGGGGATCGTGGATGCCGAAGAATACCTGGCCTTCCTGGCCCGTACCGCCGGCGTCGGCAGCGTCCGGCTCGCCAACTATTCCATCCGCCAGGAAGATGTCCGCTTGCTTCCCAAGGACGTCGCGGCGCGCCATGAGCTGGTGCCCATCGACCGGTTTGGAGACCAAATCGTCGTCGCCATGGTGTACCCGCTCAACTATGGCGCCGTTGAAGAAGTGGAGAATCTGACCGGGTTGCAGGCTCGCCCGGTCCTTTGCTCGAGCGATGCATTCCGGCTTGCGTACGAGCACTTTTATCCTCATAACGGTTCGACCCGGAATACGTAGTGCTGCTATCAGTGCCGGTACCCTGTTGGTGATCGGTTGTTGACCTCCTCAGAGGCGTCAGTCGGTGCGAAGCCACTGGCGCCTCACGCATTCTCAGGGTGGAAAACTTGCAGAAACCGGCAGGATTATGCCATAGTCACGCCCGAGTTCTTTCGTTCGTAAACGCCCATTTTGTAAGTTTGCCCCCCGCTTCGCCCCCGTGGCGCACGCGTTGCGCCGGGAGGTCGCGTTTACGATTCGAGAGGGATACAGCGGTTCGGCTGTACCGGGGAGCCTGGCCGAAAGGCCGATTCACGAAATAATCCTCCAACGGGCGCACCGTGTGCGTTCGATATGTCGCGGCGACCGCTTGCCGCATCCAATCGGGTTGGGGGATGGCTACCCCAAGTAGCCATGGTGAGATTTGCCCATGCCAAGAATACTCGTGCTCGACAATCTGAGTCAGGAAGGCGTCGATATCTTTCGGGAGGCCGGATTCGACGTTGATGTAAAACCTCCGCAAAAACCGGACGAACTCGCCGCCATCATCGGCGATTACGATGGGCTGGTTGTACGCAGCGCGACCAAGGTGACGGCGGAGGCCCTGGAAACCGCCGGAAACATGAAGGTCATCGGCCGGGCCGGCGCCGGCACCGACAACATCGACAAAGACGCGGCGACGAAACGCGGCATTGTCGTGATGAACGTACCTGGCGGAAACACCATCTCCACCTGCGAGCACACGTTCGCCCTTCTGTTCTCCCTGTGCCGGAATGTGCCCCGCGCCCACGCCTCGATGATGGAAGGCCGCTGGGACCGGAAATTGTTCTCGGGCACCGAGGTCAATGGCAAGACCCTCGGCATCGTCGGTGCGGGCCGTATCGGGGGTGCTGTCGCGAAACGGGCCCAGGCCTTCGGCATGAACGTGCTCGTCTACGATCCCATTCTCACCAAGCTGAAGGCCGAAGCCTTGGGCGTGGAACTGGTTTCGCTCGACGAAATCATCGAACGGTCCGATTTCATCACCATTCACGCGCCCAAGACGGACAAAACGGCGAACATGATCCGCGCCGAACATCTGAAGCGTATGAAGCCCACGTGCCGCATCGTCAACTGTGCGCGCGGCGGACTCGTCAACGAGGAAGACCTCGCGCAGGCACTGAAAGACAAGACGATCGCGGGCGCCGCGCTGGACGTGTACACGTCGGAGCCGCTTGAGAAGAATCCCTTCCTCGGCCTCGACAATATCGTGACGACACCTCACCTTGCGGCGTCTACCGATGAAGCCCAATTGACCGTGGCCGTCGATGTGGCCCATCAAATGGTCGAATACCTGACCACGGGCGCTATCGTGAACGCGGTCAACGTGCCGAGCCTTGACGCAGAAACGCGGAAGCAGCTCCAGCCCTTGCTGGTGTTGGCAGAGCGCCTGGGTCGGTTCATGTCCCAATACATGGACGACCGGCCGAAGGGTTTGGAAATCACGTACGATGGCGAATTGCCCGTGACCGATACCTATCCCATCACGGCGGCAATCTTGACGGGATTCCTCGAACCCCTGGTCGAAACCGTGAACGTGGTCAGCGCGCCCCATCTGCTGAATGAATACGGGATTGACTTCAGCGAGAAACGCAGCGCCCAACCCCACGACTACGCGTTCCAGATCCGCGTGACGGCAGCGACCGACTCCGAAAGCCACGAAGTAGCCGGTACCCTGTTCAACAACCAGGAGCCGCGCATTTGCAGCATCGACGGCACGCGGGTCGATGTGGAACTCGTGACGAAGATGGTCGTGTGCATCAACGAAGACAAGCCCATGGTGTTGGGCCGGGTCGCGATGACCATCGGCGAGGCTGGCGTGAACATTGCAAACCTTGCCCTGGGCCGGGAAACAGCCGGTGGCCGCGCCACGGCGGTGATCAACATCGACGGTCCGATGGATGACGCGGTCATCGACCGCATTCGCCAGATACCGCACGTAATCGAAGCGCGGATGGTAGAAGTATAGATTCTGAAGTCAGACGAAACGTACGCGGAAGCAACTTGCAGAGGATACCATGGCCAACTACAAATTCATCAAAGTACCTGACGGCGAGCGAATCACGAAGAAGGACGGTGGAAAACTCGATACGCCGGATAAACCTATTGTGGCGTTTATCGAAGGCGACGGAACCGGGCCGGACATCTGGCGCGCGTCCAAATTGGTCTTTGATGCGGCCGTGAAACACTGCTACGGCGGGAAGCGCGAGATCGCGTGGATGGAGATCTTCGCGGGCGAAAAAGCCAACCAACATTGCGGAAGCTATTTGCCCGACGAGACCCTCGAGGCCATCGAAAAGTTCCATGTGGCCATCAAGGGACCGCTCACAACCCCCGTCGGCGGGGGGTTCCGCAGCCTGAACGTGACCCTGCGCCAGAAGCTGGATCTCTTTGCCTGCGTGCGGCCCGTCCGCTACTTCGAAGGCGTGCCGAGCCCCGTGCGGGATCCCCACAAGGTCGACATGGTGATCTTCCGCGAAAATACGGAAGACGTGTACGCCGGCTTCGAGTTGCAGGAAGGCAAGGACGAGACGGCCAAGCTCATCAAGTATCTCAAGTCTGAATACGGCTGGGACATCCGGCCTGATTCCGGCATCGGCATCAAGCCAATCAGCATCGAAGGGTCCAAGCGTCTGATCCGGGCGGCCATCAATCACGCTATCGAGCACAAGCGCAAAAGCGTGACCCTCGTCCACAAAGGGAACATTATGAAGTTCACCGAGGGCGCCTTCCGGAAGTGGGGGTATGACCTCGTGAAGGAAGAGTTCTCCGACGTGGCCGTCGGCTGGGACGATTGCGGCGGAAATCCCGGCGACAAGATCCTGGTCAAGGACGCCATCGCGGATATCTTCCTGCAGCAGGTCCTCACCCGTCCCGACGAATTCGACGTGGTCGCCACCATGAACCTGAACGGTGACTATATGAGCGACGCCCTGGCCGCGCAAGTGGGCGGAATCGGGATCGCGCCCGGCGCCAACATCAATTACGAAACCGGTACTTCCATTTTCGAGGCGACCCACGGTACTGCGCCCAAATATGCCAATCAGGACAAGGTTAACCCGAGCAGCGTGATCTTGTCCGGGATCATGATGTTCGACCACATGGGGTGGAACGAGGTGGCCGAGGCCGTAATCGGTTCCATGGTGAAGACGTTCCGAGAGAAGAAGGTGACCTACGATCTAGCGCGGTTGATGGATGGAGCGCAGTTGCTGAAGTGCAGCGAATTCGGAAAGGCTCTGGTCGAGAACCTCTGATGACCCGAATCCCGGGACTACAACGCAGAGGATTTGGGATTGGTGACGAGTTAGCGGGTTTTGCCGATTGATCAAAACTAGAAAATGTGGTACGCTTTTCGTAGCTGTTGAACGAGGGAGTGTGCTACAGTGGCCAGTGCGTCGGGTGTCGAAGTGGAAGTCGAACCGGAGTCCTCGCGGGATCGTAGCGCTCAGATCTACCGTTTCGCCCAAATCGGGCGATGCGTGAGCAGCGTTACCCATGATGTGAACAACTACCTGGGCGCTATCATGGCCTATGCCGAGCTGGTTGGCATGGACAGCA
>JAHDWY010000024.1:9959-16657 GCA_023384315.1 Candidatus Hydrogenedentota bacterium
CTAAGCCCGGAATCCAACCGGATGTTGGGTGAAGTCATCGGGGCCGTGCGGAAATCCAGCGCGCTGGTGAATAATCTCACCGACGTCGCCCGCAAGGAACGGCTGGACGTCCGCATTATCGATCCCTCGACCTTGATGGAGCGCGTGCTCGACCTGCGCCGCTACGACATGAAGGTTGGACACGTTACCCTTGCGACAGAATACGCGCCGGACCTCGTTAATGTCACCGTCGATCTACCCAAGATTCAACTCGCCTTCATGTACCTCATCTCCAACGCCATCGAAGCGTTGGAAGAGACAAAGATGAAACGGCTGGACATACGCGTGGGGCTCGTGGATGGGGTTGTGGAATTCGCGTTCAAGGACTCTGCGCCCGCGATCGCGCCCGACGTCGTCCAGCGCATGGTTGAACCTTACTTCACGACCAAGGCGAAGGATCACCTCGGCTTGGGCCTGACCCTCGCACGTGCCACGATTGAGGATCACGACGGGGAGTTGTCCTATGCGCCGGACCGCGGTTTCCTCGTGCGCATTCCGCTAAACAACCACTACTCTCAGCCGGCCTGATCGTCGCCGGCCATTTTACCCCGTTTTTCGAAACACGAAGATGTGGCTGATGGCCATCGGCCACCGCGTACCCAACACGGGCCAACCCAGCCGATTGATCCCGGCCAGACCGCGCTGGGCAAGTCCCGTCATCCCCCTTCCGCGCGCCTGAGGACCCAACCGGACGTCCACACGTTCGAATCCATGTCGTTTCATGAGCGCGCTCATACCGTCGATGGAAAACAGAACCGTGTGCCAGGGGGGGCAGAACACCTGATGAAGCTGGGGAAGCTCCGCATTGCGCCAGCCCAACCGGAGCGCGCTGCCCATGAAAGTAGCGAATCGGGCCGTCGGCTGCATGGACACGAACAGGCCGCCTTCGCGCAGCAACGAACGCGCGTGCTCCAACCAGGCATCGTGTTCGACGATGTGCTCGAAGACCGCGGACATGACCAGCGCGTCAAACGTGGTCCCCGTCAAGTGATGGATGTCACGAAACTCCACCGGAAATCCGCGGCGTTTGCAATGCGCCACCATGTCCTCAGATACATCGATGCCCGCGTAGTCGAATCCCTCCGCCAGGAGCACCTCGCAGAGTCCGCCCCATCCCGAACCGATTTCCAGCACCCGGGAACCTGCCTCGTGCGCTTTCAGGACGGACGCGATGGCTTCATAGTAGGGGAGTGCCGCGCCGGTCTGCTCGTCGACATCAGAGCGGCAATGGCCGGCCGTCGCGTAGTCTTTTCGATAGGCCTCATCGAGTTCCGTGCGCGTTGGGAGCGGGAATAGCTGAAGATTGCCGCATTCCGTGCAGCGGTAGTAGTGGTATCCTTCCCGCGGCCCGAAGGGCTCGAGAGACCCATGGCAGGATACGCACGCCGCGGCGCGTGAGAGGGTTTGGTCTTGTGAAGGTGATGTGTCCATCATGATTGTTGCTGCATTGCCGCCGCAACCTTAGATGCTGGAACGCCCGAAATCAACCATGCGCCCCAAGGCGCGTTGAAAGCGTTCCGAAAGGCATAGTATCGTACGCCCACGCGGTGTATGTTGGGGTTTCCCGGAGGCGGCATGGAACACAGTACCCCGGAAATTTCGGTGGTTATTCCCATTTATAACGAAGAACCCAATCTTCGGGAATTGCTGCGCCGTATCGCGGAGACGCTGGACGCCATGGGGCGTTCCTTTGAAGTCATCGCCGTCGACGACGGCAGTTCCGATAGGAGTCTCGACGTCTTGAAAGGGATTCGCGAGGCGGACCCGCGCCTTCGCATCGTGTGTCTGGCGCGCAATTTCGGGCAAAGTCCCGCGCTCTACGCCGGATTCGCCCACGTCCGCGGCCAGATCGTCGCTATGATTGACGCCGACTTGCAGAACCCCCCTGAGGAACTTCCGAAACTCATTGCCAAGATTGACGAGGGCTACGACTTTGTCAGCGGATACCGCCATGACCGCCAGGATTCGTTTTTGAGGACCGTTCCGTCGCGCGTCATCAACTATGTCGTGAAGAAGACCACGCGCGCCGAGTTTCGCGATGTGGGCTGTTCGATCAAGGCGTTCCGGCGCAACGTCATTGATGTGATGGGCCGCTTCACCCACCGCTCCCGGTATCTGCCGGTGGACGTGGCGCTCCTCGGCGTGCGCACGGCCGAAGTCGGAGTGGCCCACGACAAACGGGTCGCAGGGACCAGCAAGTACGGGTTCTTCACGCTTATCCGCACCACTTTTGATCTCGTGACGAGTGTGACCGCCGCGCCCCTGCGATTTTTCGGCCTGCTTGGCTGGCTGTTTGCGCTTGTCGGATTCGGCGTTGGGTTGCGCGTGGCCTACGTGCGGTTCACCGAAGGCGACGTCAATCAGCTCGGTTCCGTCATGGCTATCGTGTTCTTCCTTTTTGGCGTGCAGATGATCGGCACCGGCTTGATGTGCGAGTACATCAGCCGCATTTACATCGAGGTGCAGAACCGCCCCTATTACCTTGTGCGGGAAGTGATCGAATAATGCGCGATCCAGGCCGGAGAGGCGGGAACACCGCATGAGTGCCGACGCCGTCAACGTGCTGGTCCTTGGCGCGGGCAGCAATGTCAGCCAGGGGATTCTGAAGGCGCTGGCCTTGTCGAAGCTGCCGTGCAACGTCACTGCCGCCGGCGTTCACCCCATGGATTTCGGGCTCCACACCGGCCATCGCGCATATCTCTGTCCCTGGGCAACCGATCCGGCTTTCATGGATTGGTTGCTCGACACCTGCCGCACGGAACACATTCACGCCATCCTTTCCGGTGCGGAAACAGTGGTCGATTTCTTGACCGAACACGCGTCCGCGATCCAGGAGGATTGCGGTGCGATGAGCCTCGTCAGTAGACCGGCCGTGCACGCGATCGGGAAAGACAAACTCGGCACCTGCCACTGGTTGGAGCAACACGGGTTCCACGCGCCCGAGTCCGCCATGTCGGAGGACGAAGCCGCATTGACGGCGCTCGTCGCGCGGCATGCGTATCCCTTCGTGGCCAAGCCGCGTTTCGGCGGCGGCTCGCGCGGCTTGATCTGGATTCGCGACGACATCGATCTCGACTATATCCGGAAACGTCCCGGCTACGTGGTGCAGGAATGCGTCGGCACGGAAGACCAGGAGTATACGGTCGGGTGCTTCTGCGATCGGGATGGCAAGGTCCGCGGCACCATCGTCATGCGGCGCGAGTTGCAGGACGGCGCAACAGTCCGCGCCATTGCCTGCGATCATTCTCAGGTCGAGGACGCCTCCCGGCGAATCGTCGAGGCCCTGAAACCCACGGGGCCCTGCAACGTCCAATGCCGCGTGGCGGACGGCGAGGTGGTCTGTTTCGAGATGAACATCCGGTTCTCGGGCACCACGCCCCTGCGCGCCCGGCTGGGGTTCAACGAAGTCGAAGCGGCGTTGCGTCACTATGTCCTGGGCGAAGTGGCCTGCGATCTCCCGCGAATCACTCGCGGGATGGCCGTCCGGTATTTGAACGAACTCTATCTCGATCCGGCGGCCTGCGAGGATCTATTCACGGAAGGTTGCCTCCGCGTGCCGGAGCATTACCCCTCCCGGCTCGAGACCTACGGAAACCGGCCATGAAGGTACTCGTCACCGGCAGCAGCGGCCACGTCGGCGGCGCCATTGCGCGATACCTGCACGACCGCGGACATACGGTCGTGGGGATGAGCCGTCGCCGGGCCGCCTTGCCGGAGGCAATTCAACAAATCAGCACGGACATTTCAGTACCGGAGTTTCTCGTAAGGGCGTTTGTGGAACCGGAACCTTTCGACGCCATCGTGCATGCGGCGGCTGTCCTGTCCAAGGCGCCGTTTAACCCTGTCACCAGCGTAGTAAATGGTGTGGGTACGCACCAGGTGCTGCGGCTCGCGCACGAGTTGCAGGTACGATCCTTTGTGTTCATTTCGGGCGTCGCGGTGATTGGGCAGCCTGCGGAATCCCCCATAACGGAAGCCCATCCGGTCGCGCCGAAGACCGCGTATCACGCGTCCAAACTCTACGGCGAACACCTGACGGCGATAGCGCGAGAGGCCGGAATTCCGTCGGTCGTCTTGCGATTGACCGCACCCATAGGCCCCGGCACACCGCGAGGCCGGATCCTGACCCACTTCGTGGAGCGCGCGTTGCGAGGTGAGCCATTGGTGTTGCACGGCAATGGGACGCGGCGTCAAAACTACGTCGACGTGCGGGACGCGGCAAAGGCCACGGCCACGTGTATCGAGCGCGGTGTCACGGGCCTGTACAACATCAGCGGGAACGAAACCGTCTCGAACCACGAACTCGCGCAACGGTGTATCGCGGTGCTTTCGTCGGGTTCGGAAGTGGTATTCAGCGGCGAACCGGATCCCGATGATGCGGTATCCTGGGAGGTCTCGTCACAAGCCGCGACCGAGGCGTTCGGCTACGCGCCGGAGCACTCTCTGGAAGCGTCCATTCAATCGATGAAATAGTCCTACTTCCGCGCGTGGACCAACACTTTTTTCAGCGCATCGACCACGTCCTTCACGTCCTTGTCCGTCAGTGGAGGGTGTAACGGCAACGAGAGGATCGCATCCGACGCGGCGGATGCATGCGGCAACGCGCCGGAGGCGAGGCCCAAGGTTTCGCGATAGTAGCGGAGCTTGTGCAGGGCCACGAAATGCACGCCCGTGCCCACGTTTTCCGCGCGCAGATCCTGTGCGATAGCGTCCCGTGACTTGGTCAGTTGGTCGAGTCGCAGTTGGATGATGAAGAGGTGCCACGCGTGGTCGGCAACTTGCGGGGCCGCTGGCAACGTGATTTCCTCCACCGAACCAAGTACGGACTGATACATCCGTGCGAGACGCCGGCGCGCTGCCAGGAAACCGTCGAGTTTCTTCAGTTGCTCAATACCCATGGCCGCACTTACATTCGTCATGTTGTACTTGAACCCCGGCGCGACGACTTCCGGCGCGGACGACGGAGCATCACCGCTGTAGCGATTCCACGCATGCGTGCTGAGGCCGTTGTGGGCCAGCACGCGCAAGCGCGTGGCCTGTTCCTCGTCCGGCAAGGCAATCATGCCGCCTTCTATGGTGGTGATGTTCTTCACGGGATAAAAGCTGAAACAGGAAGGACCTTCCAGACTGCCGATGGGCCGATTCTTGTAGGCTGCGCCAAGGGCGTGGGCCGCGTCTTCGATCACCGGAATGCCGTGCTTCTTGCCGATGGCGTAGATGGCATCAAGATCGCAGGGGCGCCCTGCCAGGTGAACCGGCATGATCGCTTTGGTGCGCTTGGTAATGGCGGCCTCAATGGCGGCTGGGTCGATATTCAGTGTTTGCGGATCGATGTCGGCGAGCACGAGTTTTGCGCCCATGGTAACAATGGTGTTCGCGGTCGATACCCACGTCAACGGTGACGTGATCACTTCGTCGCCGGGTTTGACCCCAGCCTGGATCAGGCACAGGTGCAGCGCCGCCGTGCATGACGACACCGCCACCGCGTGTTTCGCGTTGACCTTTTCGGCGAATGCGTGTTCAAACTCCGTCACCTTCGCGCCTGTCGTCAGCCAGCCGCTGCGCATGACCTCGATGACGGCCTTCTCCTCCTCCTCGCCAATGCTGGGAGGCGAGAGGGGAATGAAGCGCGCCGCGACCGGCTCACCGCCGAGCGCCACCGGCAGGGCCAGCAGTTCCTTCATTCGCCGGACGTTGAAATGGATTGTCGAAAATGGGTCGATCCGCTCGTCGCGAAGATTCTCCCGGATCTCCTCCGCGCCCCGGTCCGCGGACCATTCTGCGTCGAATCCAAGGACCCGCCTAATCTTGCCAAACTGGACGTGGTAGCTCCGGAGATCTTCGTCGTCTTTGACGACATCGAGTTTTACGCCGTCGAACATCCCAATGATGCGCTTCGCCAAATCGATGATCTGGTAGTTAATCGCGTCGGCCCCGAGATTGAAAACCTCGCCGCTGACCTGCTCCGATGGCGCTTCGGCCATGGTGACAAAGGCCCGCGCCGCATCCCGCACGTGAATGAAAGGCCGCCACTGTTTCCCGCCGCCGTAGACGTTGATACAACCGTTTCGCATGGCCGTTGCCACCATGAGGTTGATGGCGAGATCGAAACGCATCCGCGGCGACCAGCCAAACAAGGTGGCCGGACGCGCGATGACCGGTTCGAAGGCGAGGGATTTCCGGTCCAGCAGAATCCGCTCCGATTCGAGCTTGCTCTGGGCGTAGACCGAGACCGGATTCGTGGGGCTTTCTTCGTCCAGCACCTCAAACACGCCGCGCCCGTACACGCTGCACGACGAGGCCAGAACGAACCGCCGAACCCCGTGCGCCAGTGCGAGGTCCGCCACGCGTTGCGTGCTGCGCAAGTTGACGTCCAGCGCCATCTCCGGATCGAGATCGCAGGATGGGTCGTTCGCGAGACCCGCCAGATGAATCAGCGCATCCGCGCCGCCAAAGAGCGACGGGAACTCCGCAATACGCCGAATGTCGCCGCGGACCAGTTCGCAACCGGGCAGGGATTTCAGCGCCTCGACGGCCTCTTCGCCAAAACAGAGCCGATCGAAGATGCGGACCTCATGGCCCCGTTCCACGAGCAGCCGGACCACGTGGTTTCCCAGATACCCGGCGCCGCCCGTCACAATAACGCGCATTGAAGAATC
>JAHDWY010000025.1:0-16117 GCA_023384315.1 Candidatus Hydrogenedentota bacterium
TCCGCCGATAGGCCTGCGAATACCCGCCGCATGCCCGTGCCGGTTGGCTGAAGGTCTTACCCCTTTTCGCTACGGCACGTAGTGATACGATTCTCCCCACGTCATCACCAGTACCGGATACTCCGAGTCGAGTAACTGCGGGAGCGTCAGGTGCAGGTATTCGGAGTCGCCCCAATAGGGAACGCGATCCCAGATTTGGTGACCCAACTCGTTCTGGTGACCCAGCAATACCAATTGGGGGTCGAACCCGCGTGTAAAACGCATGTGATCGTTCATCCAACAATTGGACATGACGACATCCACCTTGTGATGTTCGTGGACGCGATCGATCCACTTGTAATCTTCCTGGTACTCGGGGTAGGGATCGTTAATCTGATCGCCGTTGTGGGCGAAGGACATGCCTTCGGGCGTGAAAACCAATACGACGTTGTTTGGAATGCCGTTGTCCTGGTACTGCTGACCGGGATACACCACGAGGTTCAATTCCTCGGCGCCGTCCTTGATCGGCAGTTGCTGCATCTCGTGGGCTACGCGCTCCAAGTGCGTAATCTCAGCGTGAATCGGTTCGTCCTTGAACACTTCCTCCGGGGCGACGACCGGCTTGCCGCGATCGATGAAGGCCTGCGCAAACGACGGGTCCGCATGATCGGCATGGCGATGACTGATGAATAAGACGTCACATTCGCTCGCAATGCGGTTCATCACGTCGTCCGGCATCGGAAATCCCGGACTGTCGACATAACGTCGTCCCTCCGCTGCCGGTTCGACGACCCGAAACCGCTGCACGCCGCGGTGCAAATCAAACCCAAGGGTCACGGAGGCAGTGCGGATAATGAACCCATGGTTGTAGAGTTTCCAGATGATGGCGCCCTCATCGGGCGTGCGCTGTTCGAGTTCATCGGCGAGCCGTTTCAATCGCGTTGGGTAAAACGACTGTACCGGCGCCCGGTTCGGAGCGTGTACATCGTGCAGTACGGCGTCGAGTAGATAAAGCGCGAGCTTCCGCTCGTTCGGCTCCGGGATCTGCGGCGGCACACGCGTCAAGGTGGCATCCACCTCGTGCAGCAGTGCTTCGGCTTGACGGTCCATATAGGCATTATCATTCGCATCAAGATTCGGGTCCGTCAGCACCGCGGGGGACTCGGTTTCCTGCGCCAATGCAGTGCAGGCGCACAGCAGAAGTACGAACGTGCAGTACACGTTGCGATTGCCTCGAATCAACATGGTGTCTACCTTTCAAATGGGACTCTAATGACCGGGGGCGATCCGCCAATTGACCCGCAGAAATGCTAGCATAGATGCGCCGAGGTAAACGAGGGTCGCGCGGGAAGATTCGTGAGACCTCCAAGCTCCCGGGCCGCAAGGCCGCTCGCCCGTCGGAAAAGGGAGATGCCACAAAGTATGTCGCCGCCACGATGGACGGCTTCGCCGAAACACGGACTCACCCAGTGGTACGGTCACGTGCACCTCTTGCGAGACTTGGTGGTTGGCCAATGGTTTGCGACGCGACGAACAGATGGGACGCTGGTATGGGAACAACGCCACCCTCGCGCGAACACCGTACGCGATATCTCCGAAGCGAACGGCGTCATTCTCGCGACAGAGACGCGGTCGGACGGACCTTGGACGGCGGATTTCGGCTGCTACGCGATATCGCTGGAAACGGGCGAACTTCTTTGGTGCAACCACGGTCGCGGCGCAGGTGGCGGATTGCTACGCATTCTGGATTTCGTGCCGGGGTTCACCAACGAGTTCCGGGACACCGCCTGCGCCATTCGTGACGGGCAGTGTCTCTGTGAAAGCGGTCGCCTTCTGGATCTGCACTCGGGCGAACCGTTGGGGCAACTTTCCAGAAAAGAGGTCGAGGTGATTCGACAGGAGCGTATGTTGGCCCGCGCGGAACCGCTCTACCACTCTGGAGAGGTTGACCTGCCGGACCTTGGCTTACGCGTGAGCAATCATACTCGGGTAGTGGACGGCGGCGTGCGGCGTCAGCGAGGAACTCTACGGCTTGAAACGTTCGATGAGAACGGAGCGAGTCGCTGGAACTTCGATATCGCTGCCACCAAGTACCACATCGACGGTAATTTCTATTCCTATCGGCTAATTTCCCCGTATATCTATCTTGTGGTTTCGGAAGCAGCGCAGCGGAAGGTCCATCCGAAGCGTCCGCACACGTCACTGCCAAACGCCTCGCCCTATCACATCTTGGTGCTGGACATCCGCAGTGGCGAACTCGTCCAGGACACGCGCATCCAAAATGCCCCGTGTGAAACCGCGCGCATCGAGGACGTGGATGATGCCGGCCTGTTGATCGGTGTGGACGGCAAAACGTTGTTCTACTTCGAACTCGACTGAATTGTTCCACACCCTATCTACGCCGTACCATGCTGCATGACGTAGGAAGGATATCTTCGAAAAGGGGGTTGGGCTATGCGCGTGGGTGCTTTTGCCGCGGTACTGTTGATCTTCATTGCCTTCTCGGCTACCGCGGAGCACACTCCGCAGGAACGCTGGACCGCCCGTTTTGGGCAGCAGGAACCGCGGGTGGCGAGCGAGGGCGTCTGCGAAGGAGTCGTGGGCGCGCTCCCCGCGTTCACCGTAACGCCGGACCGGCCCGGCACGCGGCTGGTGCGTGTGTCGCTTCCCTTTCCCCCGGCGAGTCTACCGGTGCCGCTCGGCCTTACCGCGCGAACGGTCCAGGAGGAGTTCCCGGTTGACCTTCGTATCCTGACACGACATCCGGGACAGCCCGCGAGCGTGCGGCGGGGTGTCGTGACCTTTCCATATGCCTTCGAGTCGGCGGAACCAGTCGCTTTCTCGTTGACCCTGCGCGAGGACATGTCCCCCACTTCACTTGAGCCAACGCGTGACGGCGACGCATTTCGTGTGGGTTTCAATGGCACAACCCTATCCATCTCGCCGGACAAGGTGGCGGTCGAAGAATCCGGCGGCACTTCATGGAAAGCGGAAGTAATCGCACCGGCGACGATCGATCCTGCCGAAGGCGCGTTTGAGATAGTCGAATCGGGCACGCATTACCTCTGGGTACGCTTGTTGGTTCCCGATACTGCGTGGCCGCGTATCATTGAGGTGCGGGCGGACAGCGAAGGCACGGTGACAATCCAGGCGCATGTACAACGCCTCGCGGAAGGCGACGTATACGCACCGGAATTGGGCTGGCGCTTGACGGGACTAAATGTGCCACTCTCCGACGAGCATTCCTTTGTCGAGGGAAAACCGTGTCGATTGCGGGCCCGCGATCAAAACGTGGAGGTTACGTTTCCCGTCGCGCCGCTTACGCTGAAAGGAACGGTCTCGGTCATGGACGAAAGCGGCGAACCGATTATCACCTACCTGCGCTGCGAGGAAAGCGAACGTGTCCCGTTTCAGTCGACTGCATGGCGCAGGGCCGCCGTTACCATAGGACCTGCTCGGCACACGCCCGTAAGCGCTTTGCTCGAGCCTGGTCTGTTAACGCAAGTCGCGCCGGAGGCCTTCGATGCAATCTACGCGATGGGTCTCGCGCCGGACCTGGCGCTGTACCAGGTGCTCGACGATGCGCAGAAATTCCACCGCGAAGCTATCGCGGCCAGCGCGTTGCGGGGCGATGACTACGGGAATGTGACCGCGTTCAATCCCGGCGGGCCCGCTAGCTATTACGGCATGAACCGGCTCAACCATTGCCCGGCCATCTTTGAGGAATCCTACCGCGCGTCGGGCGACGCACTGCGCGAGACGGCCGTGCTCTGGTGCTCCAACATGTACGACCTGAGCATCTGGTGGGGCGACACGCCGGACTTCGGCGGCACACGCTACAACGCTGCCGTGGCCGCGGGCGAAAAGAAGCATGAAGGCGACACGAGCTTTCTGTGGCGCACGAACTGGTCGTCCCACTTCTGCACGAAGGGGTACGACGCCTTCTTCTACGCCTACGAGGAAACCGGCGACCCGCGCATGCTCGCGGCGTTGAACGCGCAGGTGAACTATGCCAACGAATTCATCCACACCAACACGGGCGAATGCCGGAACATCGGCGACGTCACCGACTACATGCGGCTGTTCCGGTTTACGGGCGATGCCATGTACCGGGATGAAGCTTTGCGGCTGTTCGGGGAGCTGAAGGAGAAGCTGTCGCGAGGCGATCTGTTCGATCAAGGCGGCAAACCGATTCCCGAGGAACTGCCCTTCATCGACGACGACCAGGCGGGTCTCGCCGTTGGCTACGCGAAACCCTACATTATCGGCTATGCGCTGGCGGGATTGCCGGACCTCCTTCGCGAGTTTCCCGAGGAACCGAAACTGCGCGATGTGGTGCGGGCGGTCGCGGATTTCATGGCGGAGTCGCAGGACCCGCTCGGCGGTTGGCGGTACCCGCACCCCAGGAGCAGCGGTCTGATTCTTAGTCAGGCCATGGAGCACGCCGCGCAGTTGACCCGGGCGGCCGCGGTGTTGGAGTCACGCGGCGAGGACATCGGCAGTCTGTTGGACGCGATTGAACGCGTCCTGCAATGCCGCATCGAAGGCTACCGCAAGACTGGCGCCGTGCTTGGCGGCCTGTCCGGTTGGGAGCGCACGACGGGCGCGATCCCGGAAGGCAAGACCATCTACGATCTCTATGCGAAACCGGAGGACCGCGATCCGTCGCGGGACTACGCGGAGGGCGGGATCGGCGTGGACGGTTCGGCTCCGGAAGGACTCGTGTACTGGGGCGAAGTGTTGCGCTTTTACCTCGCGCATCGTCCCGCGGAGCGTCTTTTCAATCGAAATGAGCCATTGCGCACGGTGCTCGCGCGCGTGGACGACCGGCGGCTGCGCCTCACGCCGCAAGGTGCGGGCTCGTATCTGCGGGTGGAGCATCCGGCCAATACTACGGCGGCGTTTACGCTGTGGGCGCCCGAATGGATGTCCTTCCCGAATCTCGGGTATGGACCGGAGGAACTGGGCGGCATGACGCTCGATTGGAAACGGGATGATCACACGGGCGCGGTGTCCTACACGATCGATCGCCCGGACGCCACGTTCACCGCGCAGTTCACGCCGCACATCGATTATCTGGAGTGCGAATACACAGTGTGGCCGAAGCCGGAAGCAGAAACGCCGGGGACATTTGCGGTGGGACCATGTCTGCAACTGAAAGCAGGCGCATTCGAAAGCGAAGAGGCAGATCTCATGAGCCGCATGTGGTTTCTCTCGAATGGCGCGTGGACACCTCTTGGATCGTGTGCGAATGGCAATCCGAGGAATGTGCAGTATGTGAAAGGAATCGAATCGCCGGAGATGTCCGGCGCTATGGCGGAAAGCGGATGGAAGACGATTCAGGAACCGCGGCCGGACGTACCGCTGTTGGCCTGCGTGAGCACCGATGGACAGTCGATCGCTGCGACGGTGACGGAGCACGCGAATACCATCTGCAACAACGCGGGCGCGTCGCATCGCTGCATACATTCGCAGGGGCCCGTCCCGTTGAACCCGGAGGGGCCGACGACGCAACGGGCGGTTGTGTACCTGTTCGAGGGAACGCTAGCGGATGTGAAAGCGCGGTACGAGCGTGATGTCGCGCGTTGGGAGCGAGCGGCGCCGTCGACCCCGCAACAGGTGGAGCGCACAGCCGACTATGGGGTGCGCAATCTACTGCCCGCGTTCAACGCGCCGCGCGTGCGCCGCATGGACTATTCTCTCGCGTGGGCGAACGCACGGATACCATTCACCGATTGGCGCGAGCAGACGCGGTCCGCGTACCTCGCAACGCTGCAGGCGCCGCCTCCTCGCGCGCCTTTCGCGGCAGAGGTGATCGGCGAGGAGGATCGCGGTTCGTACGTGGCAAAGAAGTTGGCGTTGAACATCTCCGCCGACGAACGCGTCAAAGCCTATCTCCTCATTCCTAAAGGCGACGGTCCCTTCCCCGCCATCGTCGCGTTGCACGACCATGGGGCGCACTTCTCCATCGGGAAGGAGAAGGTGGTTCGGCCTTTCGACGAACCGGATGAACGGATCGCTGATGCCGAAGACTGGGTCAAGCAATGCTACGGGGGCAACTATATCGGCGATGAAATGGCGAAGCGTGGCTACGTTGTGTTCGCGACAGATGCTTTGTTCTGGGGCGACCGTGGACGCTTCGGCGGCGTGGCGTACGAAGACCAGCAAGCGCTCGGCGCGAATATGCTGCAACTAGGCCAGTCCTGGGCGGGCACCATCGTGTGGGACGATATCCGCAGTGCGGAATTTGTGCAGAGCCTGCCGGAGGTCGATCCCGAACGCATCGGATGCATGGGCTTGTCCATGGGCTCGCACCGCACGTGGAGTCTCGCGGCGGCGACCGACATCATCAAGGCTGGCGCGGCCATCTGCTGGATGGGTGACACGCCCACATTGACGAGTCCGGGCAACAACCAGACCAAAGGCTACTCGAGCTTCAGCATGGTCCATCCCGGCATCCGCGAGATTCTCGATTATCCGGACGTAGCGTCGATCGCATGTCCAAAGCCGATGCTTTTCTTCAACGGTACGGAGGATGGGCTTTTTCCCGTTCCGGGCGTGGAAGCCGCGTACGCAAAGATGCGCGGCGTGTGGGAAGCGCAGAACGCGGGCGATCGATTGAACACGAAGCTATGGCCCGTGCCGCACGAATTCAACGCGGAAATGCAGGCGGAGGCGTTTGATTGGTTGGATGAGTGGCTTAAGGGCGCGGAATGAGACGTTCGTTGGTCATCGGGGCAATTGACCGCAGTCTTCTTCTACGAACGCACTTGGCCTTCCGGAGCGCGAATCCTCGGCGATCTGCTGATCCCAGATCTGTTCGTCGTACTCCAAGAACCACTCTCGAAACGCGGCGAGATCGGCTCGCGATAGCAGCTCAATCTGATGCTCCAGTTGTTCCAGCTCGCTCATAAGAATTCTTCCTAACGTTCAGATCAATACCGTAGTCTTTAGTATATCATAAGGCTGGATACTCGCGGAGGTGTCTGATTGGCTGGATCGTTGGCTGAAGGCGAGAATTTCGGGTTAATCGTCGTCGTCACCCGCTGTGACCAAGATGGGTCCCCGCGTCCGCAGGGATGACGGTGTGGGACGGTGTGGAGGTTCGGGTTGATCGTCGATGTCACCCGCTGTGACCAAGATGGGTCCCCGCGTCCGCGAGGATGACGGTGTGGGACGGTGTGGAGGTTCGGGTTGATCGTCGACGTCGTCCGCTGTGACCAAGATGGGTCCCCGCGTCCGCGAGGATAACGGTGGTGGAAGGTGTGCAGGTTGGGGTTTATCCTTACGTGGTCTCCTCCAGATCAAGAATACATAATCAAGGGCGGATAGGACGACACAATGACGAAGTCACACACAAATAGTTTCGGAACTTCACGCCAACCAAAGCCGTCATCCTCGCGAACGCGGGAACCCATCGTTAGGCTATGATCGAGCGCCAACCCGCCCATGAAGACAGGGAGCTTTGCCATGTCGCCACATGTTCGACTCATAATTAGCATCCTCGCCATTCTTGCGGCGTCCGCAAACGCCCAGGCCGCGGACGATCCTGCCGTTTACGAGCGGCCCTCGGATAACATCGCCCTGGGCAAGCCGTACACCCTCTCCCCCACGCCGGGTTATCGGTACTGCACCGATGACGGCGACGCAACGCAACTCACCGACGGCGACTACACGGAGGATTACTTCTGGTCGCAGGCATCGACGGTGGGCTGGCAGCATGCGAAACCGGTGGTGATTACGTTGGACCTGGGCGCGGACCAATCGATTCGCGGGGTTTCGTTGCGCACAGCGGCGGGAACCGCGGGCGTGTTCTGGCCGGTAGGAATCTACGTGTTCGTTGCGGGCGACGATCAACAGTTCCACTGGATCGGTGATTTGGTGACGATGAGCGCTGCACACACGTCCCCGCCGAGCGACAGCTATGCGACCCATCGATATTGGACCGATGATTTGCAGACACATGGCCGTTACGTGGCGTTTGCCGTGTTGTCGGAACCGTACACGTTTGTGGACGAGGTCGAAGTCTACGCGGGCGACCCGGCTTGGGTTACTTCTCCGCTGCCCGGCGAAAGCGTGGGCGACATTCCGTCGTTCATGAGGCGGCTGAGCGTGCGCGTGTCCGTGGTGCGGCGGATATCCGAGGACGCGGCACAGTTGCGGGAGGCCGTTGTCAGTTCAACTATGGAGGATTCGTTGAAGAACGAACATCTGGCAGAGCTAAGCGAGATTGTTGCCGGTATCAACAACATCCCAGACGACCTGGGTGCCGGTTTCCGCGCCGTGTTACCCCTGAACGATCTGCATGAACGGGTGTTCGCCGTGCAAGCGCAGTTATGGGATGCGGCCGGACATGATGCGCTGACCCTGTGGCAGACGCCCACTTGGGATGCCTTGTTGCATCTCGGACCGTTGCCTGAGGCAACAGGTGCGAAGGTCAACGTCTGGATGATGAACAACGAGTATCGCGCGGCCGCGTTCAACCTGAGCAACGCAACGACCGAACCCATTCATGCAACGATTCGATTCGAAGGATTACCGGACGGAGCGATGCCACCCTACGTTGCAGTACACGAAGTGGCGTGGACCGATACGAAGACGTTGAATCCCGTAGCCGCGGCGTTGCCGGAGGCTGAACGTGGTGCCGATGGTTATGAGCTTACTATCGAATCCGGCTTGACGCAGCAAGTCTGGTTAACCTTCCATCCCACCGATCTGGAGCCGGGCGCGCACGAGGGCGCGATCGTTCTCGAGGCAAACGGCCTTCCGCCGGTGCGCGTGCCGGTATCCTTGGAGATCTTTCCGTTCCGATTTCCTGATAAGCCGCGATTGCACGTTGGCGGTTGGGATTACACCGATCAGCCGAGCATGTACATGGTCACGCCGGAGAACCGGGAACCACTCATCGCGCATCTCCGCGAGCGGTTTGTGGATTCCCCGTGGGCGACGCGGGCCGCGCTTCCCTACGGCACGTTCGATCCCTCGGGCGCGATGACGGAGCCGCCGGATACAGCGCACTTTGATGCCTGGATCGACCGCTGGCAGGGCGCGGCGCAGTACTGCGTGTTCGCGTCAGTTAACGAACACCTCCATTCGATACCCATGGGCACGCCCGAGTTCAATCGCGCGGTGAAGGCGTGGATCGGGTTCTGGGAGGTACACATCCAACAGCGGGGCCTGCAACCGGAACAGTTCGCCATGCTGCTCTTCGATGAACCCCACGCGCCGGAGCACGACGCCATCATTATCGCGTGGGCGGAGGCACTGCGCGAGGCGAACACGAAGATTCGCATTTGGGAGGACCCGACCTACCGCGAGATCACGGAAGCCAACCCAGAGATGCTGGCGCTGTGCGACGTGCTGTGTCCGAACCGGCCGATCTTCCTTCGGTGCAGCGATGCGTCGCGGCAACTCTACCTCGACCAGCGCGACGCGGGGCGCACGCTCGAGTTCTATTCGTGCAGCGGACCCATGCGTCTGCTGGACCCGTACCTGTACTGCCGCTTGCAGGCGTGGAGCTGCTGGCAATACGGCGCGGTGGCGTCGTACTTCTGGGCCTTCGGCGACGACGGACAGGGCTCCTCGTGGAACGAGTACGGCGCGGAACGCACCGCCTACACGCCGGTGTTTCTCGATGGCACGTCGGTCACTGCCGGCAAGCACATGGAAGCGATCCGCGAAAGCGTCGAGGACTACGAGTACCTGGCGATGCTGGGAGAGGCTATCGAGAGCGCGACCGATCGAGGGATCGATGCGGCGATCGTCAACGGCGCACGGAAACTTCTGGATGAGGCACCGGAGCGTGTGTGCGCCGCGTACGAGGCCGACCCGGGATTCTGGTGGAAAGCCAAGTGCGACCGGACGGTCGCGGATATGGTGCGCAGGAAGATTTTGGAGGTCCTGGTGGCGTTGGAGTTCTCGTCTCCGCGAAACTCCTCCGGCGAAGGCGAGGAAGAGACGCATTCCAGCCGCGCAGAGGGGTTACCGCCATTCGGCGCGCACGTGCGGGTGGAACTGGATACGTACCAGATCCTGGATTCGAGAGAGCTTCTCCGTGGAACCATGGTTCCTTCATCACAATCTGCATTGACCCAACTCGCCGATGACCATCCAGATGCAACGGTGGATCTGTTCGTGAGTGCCCTTGGGCCAGCAAGACCAGACTGGGCCACAGAGAACATACCCATCAACGAAGTTGGATCCGGCTCCGCTGCAATCACGATTCCGGTCCACGCGTTCAACGGCGGTTACTATCGTATGTGGGGACAAATCATGTCTTCGGACGATCTGCTGTCAAAAGGAGATGTGCTCGACAAAAACGGTAGTGCCGTGACGTTTTGTGTGCCGGGGTTTCGGTCATCTCCGGAAGAAACGCCCGTTGCGAATCCCATTGAGTTCGTTGCCCAGACCGTCAACTCGCTGTGGGGTTTTCAATCGGCCAGAATCGATGGTGATCCTTACGGTACACCGTTCCTGACGGTCACGCGTCCGGTCTACGCAAGTTACCGTTCCATTGGGTACAAGCGGGGAGACACGTACGAGAACTACTGGTTTCCCGAGAGACCGATGGATCTCGCGCCATTCTTGTGCGATTTTGAACTATGGCCAATTCTGGACAAGTTGTCGGAGTTGACTGGCGATGGAACTTACAGTGCCATCGTTTCGTCTATGGCGGCCGCTTTCACCGAACACGGTTTCCATCCCACTTCAGGCCTGGGATATCTCGGCGAGGAAGCAGGATTTGACGTGTGGAACCGGGCCGTTGCATCAACCAAGACGGGAACCGCGCCCCCTGCGTTCAAACCGAAGAATACCGGAACATTCCCCGAACTACCGCTGGATCGATTGTGGAGCGTCGCTCCCGACAAGATGCACCGTATGGGTCGTTCGATGTTCCTGGGATTGGTGACCAATCCCGAGAACATGGACTTCAATCGCTACTGCGCGTACGACTGGGATGATTCGAACCAAGCGCACGTCATGACGCAAAACACCGCGCACTGCGCGTTCGACTCGGTAGCGGGGCGCATGATCCATTGGTGGGCGTCCTGTTACGCTCGGATCGGCGACGAGGACTGCCTGCTATGGGCAGAGAAAATGACCGATAAGTGGGCTGCTGTCCAACATCCTGAGTCAGGTCTGGTACCGAACTTCTTCGGTGCGGTGGCGCCGCAGGAGCACGTGCCCATGCCACCCGGGGAATGGGCCGAACCTCGCGCGACGATCCTCATGGCGGTGGCGCTCACCGACGCGGCGAATGAACTCCGCCAGCGTGACGGTGGAAGTTTGTTGGCGGACCGACTCATCGATATGGCGCGTCGCATTGCCTTGGGTGTTGCACGGTATGACTACGATCGCGAGCGCCGCGTGTTTCGTGAGTATCTGCACCTGGACGGACGGCCCTACGAGGGGACCACGCGATACACCTTTCCGACGCAGGAACAGAAAGACGCCGCGGTCAAGTCGGATCCTCAATTGGCGCAAGTGAGAGTTTACGACGGCGCGGGATTCTACATGCCCGGAACCTACTGGGAACTGTGCGCGGGCAGCACGATACCGCTGGACCTGGCACAAGTTGCGACGCGCGTAAATGATCCCGAGTTACTCGACTTAATACACGGGATCTGCGAAGACATGGTCGACGAAGCGCGCAAGCAAACGGGGCCGGTGACGGAAGAGGGAACGTGGACGTTTCGCGCGAGTGGCGAGTATATCCAGGCACTGGTGTTGCTGTATCAAACTTCAGGCAAGACACCGTATTTGGAGTGGGCGCGAGAGATTGCGGACCGGGAAATGCGACACCTGGATCAGGTCGTTTATCCGCAATGGTGGCGCATGCCGGAGCGCGCGGCGTTTTTGAACGGATTGCTGGAGTTGGCCGCGGCAACATAGAACGCGGAGCTTTGGGGCGGCCGAACGAGGGATCTGCAGAAACAATCGGACCGATCCGACTGATCGGTCCGATCCATCCGATAAACCAATTACGGTTTCGGTGCGACTTGCGTGAATTCCACGCCAGCGCCGTTGGCTTGAGCGACGCGCAAATTAAAATTCCAGCCGCCGCCGCCTTGGCTGATCTTGACAAGGACGCGATTGACGCCTTTGACCAGGTGGACGTCGGCGATATCCTGGTCGAGGGCCGCACCGCGGTCGACGCGATTTTCCCAGACGACTTCACCGTTCAGCCAGACCTTGTTGCCGTCGTCGGACCCGAGGCGCAATTGGGCGTCCGTTTCCTCGGGCACGTCGATCTCGGCGTAGGCATAGGCGAACTTGCGGTCATACTGGCCGACTTCGCCGATGAGGTTGATCATCCCCAGGGGATCGGACGTGTTCACGGTCTTCCACTGCAACGACTGGTCGCCGGAGGAAACGGCGGTGGTCGCGTCGACCTTGGGCTCATTCACGAAGGCTCGGTCCCAATCAGCCTCGTCCTTCCAGTCGAAGGGGCCAATCACGTACCAGCTCCGCACGAAACCGAGCAGGTTCGCGAAGTCCACGGGGACGCCCGCGCCTTGAAGGCGTTGCGCCAATTGGACCAGTACTTCCGGCGACGCGTTGGCGCTACGGACCACATCAATCGCTTCTTTGGCGCGGTCCTTGTCTTCCGCGGCGAGCGCGCCCGCCACGGACACGATGGCGTTCGCCGCAGCGTCTTTCAGGGCGGGCTGCTCCATGGCCGCTTTCACGAGGTCGTAAGCCTGCGCCACCGGATACCGCGCGAGACCCTGGAGACAGGTGTTGCGCAGCGCATCGTCTTCGGCGAGGTCATACAACTGCATAAAGGCCAGCCCGGCGGCCTGGGCGTTGCCGGCGTTGCCGAGAGGCCCGGCCATCTTCTTCACCGAAGCCAGGGCGAATTCCTTTTCCTCCACCGAACCGTTGCGCGCCACTTCCACCAGCGGCGCGAATGCCTGCATGGATTCCATGGACGCGAGCGCATTCAACGACGCGTCACGCAACGCGGGAACGCCGCTGTTCAGTTCTTCCTTCATGAGATCCAGCGCGGCCATTTCCTTGCGCTGTCCCCAAACACTAATCAACGCCACGCGCATCGATTCCGCCAGACTCGGATAGGCGTCAAGCACCGCCAACTTCGCTTCGTGCCCCTGGAGGCTGGTCAATGCCTGCACGCAGGTATCCGCCATGTGCGGATCGCCCGACTTCGCCGTCGCTACGATGGCGTCCACGACCGTCGCATCGCCGTAGCGTGCCAGCCCCATCACCGCGCCCGCCTGGATAATGCCCGATGGCGCCGCTTCGAGCACCGCCCGGTACACCGACATGGCAAGGTTCCAGTTGCCACCGTTGAGCGCGATGTTGTCGGTTAACCGCAGCAAGGCGTCGTAGGCGACGAACTGGGTTTCCGGCGTAGACTTGGCCGCGATGTCCTGCAACACGGGAGCCAATTTCGGGTCGCCGGTCCAACTCAGCGCCATGGCCGCCGCCGCGCGGACGGCAGGGTTGCTGTGGGAAGCGAGCGCTTTCAGGGGATCGACTGATTCCGGTTCTTCTAACTTGCCGATGGCATTCAACAGGGCGACTTTGAAATCATCCTCCGCATCAGGAATTGCGGCAACCATGGCTACGCAGGCATTTCGCGTGCCCGTTTCCTGCAAACATTCGCGGGCTTTCTCTTTCCAGTCGTCGTTGGCAAGCAACGCGGCTACGGGCCCTACATCAAACCCTTCGGGCACGACAATCGGGACCAACCGAAGGACCTGACGGATCTGTTCGTGCTGCGCATCCGGCCCGATCTCGTCCAGCAAAAGTCGCGACGCAACCAACTGATCGGCCTCGTGCCCTGGGGCTGCAGCTGTGTTCAGGATGTCGGCGATTACGTTACGCGCCGTGTAGCGGATGCCCTGATCCTCGTGAGACAACATGGGCAACAGCATCGGCAATGCCTCAACGCCCTCCCGGGGAAGAAGCTGCCGCGCCCGAATGCGCTTCGTCATATCTGGCCCGGATATATCGGCCACAAGCTGGCGCATGTCTTCGGCAACGGACGTAGACGCAAGTAACAAAGCAAAAGCCATGAATGACCAATGGCGCTTCAATGCCAGAAACATCAGCTATTCTCCTTATGAAAGTCGGTTCCCGAAGACGCACATCCCCCTCGACCCTTCGGGTCTGCCCCCTTCAAAGGGGGAAACTGGTGCGCACGCTTCGCGGCGCATTACGGGGAAGAGATCCGTACTCTGCGCAATAATCTCAACGCAACAAAAAAGACCTGGCTTGGCGCCGCTCCCCCTTTGAAGGGGGATCAAGGGGGATGTTTCTTCCGCAATCGCATGGACGCTTCCATGCGATGCCTCAGATGTATGTCGTGCAAACGTTTCCATGTGCGTTGTTCTAGAAGCGCCAAGGGTAGCGGTAGGCGCGGGTCAGGTAGCGGTTGCCTTCTTCGTCGTCGATGAACTGTTCGGCGTCGCCGTCCCAGAGCATCTTCCGGCCGGTCTTCAGCGCGATACCGCCGAGCAAGACCGCCGTGGTGGACCGCACGCCCTGCTCGATCTCGGCGACGGGACGTTTGCGCGTCTTCACGCACTCAAAGAAGTTGTTGTGATGGTCGTCGTTCGCCCAACTCAGTTCTGGCGCGCCGACTTTCTCGCCGTAACCGAGATCAGCCGGCTCGACGAGGTACCGGTTGCGGTCCACGTAGAGGATGCCTTTATCGCCCTGGAAGCGGATGCCGTAACTCGCGCCTGCACGGATGTCGGCGGGACGCTGTTCCCAGGTCACGTTGCAGCCCTCGTATTCGAGGATGCATTCGATGACGTCGTAGTTGTCGCCCCCGGGCGAGCCGCGGTAGGTGCCGCCGAGCGACTGTACGCTCAACGGCTTGTCCTGTCCAATGCCCCAATGGACAATATCCATGAGGTGAACGCCCCAGTTGGTGAATTGGCCGCCGCGGGCGTAATCGTGGCAGCCCATGAATCCGGAGAAACGCTGCGGGCTGAAGGGTTCGTACGGCGCCGGACCTAACCAGAGATCCCAATCGAGACCTTCGGGCACATCGCGTGTTTCGTAGCCTTCCCCCCAGCCGTTCACCCCCACCCAGGCGCCGGCCGACGTAATCTGGCCGAGCGCCCCACTCTTCACGATTTCGATGGCTTCCTGAAAGATCGGCATGGAGCGCTGTTGCGTGCCAAGCTGGACGACCCGGCCATAACGGCGCGCAGCATTGACCATGGCGCGGCCTTCGGCGACAGTCGGGCAGGCCGGCTTCTCGACGTACACATCTTTCCATGCCTCGCAACCGTGAATCGTGATCAGGGGATGCCAGTGGTCCGGCGTGGGCACGAAGATGGCGTCGACGTCTTCGCGGTCCAGCACGTGGCGATAATCCTGATAGCCGTCCGGCGTGACGCCGGTGGTTTCCCCTACCGCCTTGCAGGCGTTCATGTAACGCGGCTTATACACATCGCACAGGGCGACCATCGTGCAATTCGGGTTCTTCGCCAGCGCGGCAATGTGCCGGCTGCCCATTCCCCCACAGCCGATAACGCCCAGCCGCACTTTTTCATTAGGCCCCACGGTCGCCCGGGCCACGCGGTACCCCATGACGCCCGTCGCGAGACCGGCCGCGCTCCGGGCAATAAATTGTCTTCGACTCAAACCATCTCGTCGCATCGCGACTCCCTCCCGAAAAACAGGTTCCCAAGGGCAGCAGACTAGCACGTGCGCGAGGCCGAATGCATCTGGCCGGGATACTGGAGGACGACGGGGGAGTTGTAAGCGGCATGAAATAAGCAACATGCAGCCCCCAGGCGAAGACGGGGACTCACCGGTAAAGCCGGCTTCCCCGCACCTGATGCGAAAAAGTCTATTGCCATACAACCGGAAGTGAGGTAGAATGGAACTAACGGTGGGGTCAAGTAGCTAATCTCTTGGTTGTGGTTCCTTCCGAACTGTCGGGGTCGTAGTTCGCTACTCTAGGTCTGTGACGCGCGAGCGTTATTGCGAGCGAGGGTGTATGAACAACGATCGAAATCTCCTCTTTGGAATTTTTGCCGTACAACTGCGCAAAGTCACGCCCGCGCAACTCGTCGAGACAGCGGCAGCGTGGACAATGGATCCCTCCAAGGACTTGTCACAACGCCTCATTGAGGCGCAGATAATCAACGAGTCCGAC
>JAHDWY010000025.1:16127-16650 GCA_023384315.1 Candidatus Hydrogenedentota bacterium
GCATCAACATGTATGTCAATGACGCGGTCGCTGCGCACGAAGGCGATCCCCTGGCAGCGCTGAGCAGCCTCGATGCAGCGCATCGCGCGCATGACACGATTGCATCCATGAAGAAATCCCTGGAGTCGGTTTCGCCGCTGGATCAAACCAAACTTTCTCCGCAACGTTGGCTGGAACTGGGACCCGTCGAGGACGTGCCGGCGGTGGACGAAACCCCGGGGCGCTACACGCGCTCGAGCGAATACGCTCGCGGCGGCATTGGGCGTGTCTTGCTCGTCCACGATCAGTATCTGGGACGAGAGATTGCGTTGAAGGAACTGCTCCCAATCGTGAGCACCGATGACGCCACGCTGGACGTAAATGAACCGACGCCGGTACAGGCGAGCACGTCCCTGGTATTTCGATTCTTGCAAGAGGCCCGCATCACCGGGCAGTTGGAACATCCATCGATCGTGCCGGTGTACGAATTGGGCCGCCGCAAAGACGGCACGATCTACTACACGATGAAGCTGGTGCGTGGGCG
>JAHDWY010000815.1 GCA_023384315.1 Candidatus Hydrogenedentota bacterium
CCGAACCATCCTGCGTTACAACAAGCGGTACTGGAGAGCTTACCTGCTGGGTAGCGTCCTAGCCATGTTGTTTTCCCTGTTCAGTCTCGCCATGCCGCTGGTCATGCAGATCGTCGTCGACGATTTTACGAACGAAACCATGACACGGCCCAAGCTTTGGGGATACTTCAGCGCCCTGATCGTACTTGCGGGCGTTGTTGGAATCCTGCGCTACTTCGAACGTATGATCATGATTCGCGCGTCGCGCAAGTTTGAGTACGACCTGCGCAACGATTACTTCCAGAAGATTCAGACGCTTTCGCAGGATTTTTTTCACCGGACCCAAACCGGCGAGATTATAGCGCGGGCGACAAACGACTTGAATTACGTGCGCGCGCTGATCGGTCCTGGTGTCATGGGAACGGTGGACATGCTGCGCTTGCCGTTCACCATGGCATTCATGATCTATCTGAGCGGGCACCTCACGCTCGTGTCGCTCTTACCCCTTCCATTCGTTTCACTGATGGTCTATGGCTTCGTTATGGCCATGCACCACCAGTCGAAGCGCGTGCAGGATCAGTTTGGCGTGGTGAGTTCCCGCGCGCAGGAGAATCTGGCGGGCGCCCGCGTCGTGCAGGCGTACGGTATTGCCGATCGGGAGTTGCGGGAGTTCAGCCGGGAGTCTCGTACGTACATGCGCGAGAACTTCAAGCTGTCCATGATCATGTCCTTCGCGTGGCCCATCATCAACTTGATGGTGGGCGCCACCATCCTGGTCGTGCTCTGGCGCGGCGGCAACATGGTCATCGCGGAGACGGAAGTCAGCCGGTTGACGTGGAATGGCGGGCTGATTCACGAAACGGTCGTGTTCTCACTGGGAGACCTTACGGCGTTTCTGTGGTGTATGCTGCTGCTCGCGTGGCCGTTGGCGGACTTTGGCTGGGTGTTGACGCTTTACCAACGCGGCGCGGTCAGCATGAACCGGATTTCGGACTACCTGACCTTGACGCCTACGATTCGCGATACGGACGCAACGGATCACTCGGTTTCGAGTATTGAGGGACGCATCCGCTTCGACGATGTGTCGTTCTCGTACGACGGGCGCGAGGCGCTCGGTGGCATTGACTTTCATGTGGAGCCGGGGCATACGCTGGCGATTGTAGGGCCGACAGGTTCAGGGAAATCGACGATTGTGTCGCTGCTGACGCGCGAGTACGACCCAACGAAGGGTAGCGTGTTCATTGACGAAACGGACGCGCGCCGCATACCGTTGCGCGTTTTGCGCGGCGCGATCGGCCACGTGCCGCAGGACACCTTTCTCTTCTCCGACACGATTCGAGAAAACTTGACGTTGGGCCGTTCCGGCGCGAGTGATGCCGCCGTCGTTGAAGCGGCGGACGTGGCACAGCTCAGCGATACCATCCAGTTATTGCCGGATGGATACCAGACGTTGTTGGGAGAACGCGGCGTAAATCTGTCCGGCGGACAGAAGCAACGGCTGGCCATCGCCCGCGCTATTGTGCGGGACCCTGAAATCCTCATTCTGGACGACGCCTTGTCGAGCGTGGATACGCATACCGAGGAGGAAATACTGCAGCGGCTGAAGGAGGTCATGGCGAACCGGACGAGCGTCATTATTTCGCATCGCGTTTCGACCGTGCGCCATGCCGACCAGATTATCGTAATGGAACATGGGCGCATTGTGGAACGCGGCACGCACGCGGAACTGATTGCGCGAGGCGGGTTGTACGCGGAGATGTATGAGCGGCAGTTGCTGGAAGACGCGCTGGAGGACGAGGCGTGAGCGACGGGTACCATGTCGAGGACGAAGTCGAGCAGCGCGCATACGACGGAAAGTTGATGCGCCGGCTCCTCGCGTACGTGAAACCGTATCGCGCGCTCATCGTCGTTGCCGTTGCGTTGCTCCTGGTCGCCGCGCTCGCGGGGAATCTGGTTCCCTGGTTAAACATGCGCGCCATCGACGCCTGCATCAATAATCCCGAGCGGGTTCATTTGATGGAGCAGATTCAGCAGGCAGAGGGTGAGCCTTCCGCCGACTTGCTGGCCCAGCATGACGCCT
>JAHDWY010000816.1 GCA_023384315.1 Candidatus Hydrogenedentota bacterium
CCCGACGGCGTCCGCGACTGGATCGCGCGCCACCTCGACCCGTTCGCGAACTTCCGGCGAATCGGCAACGATTTCCGCTTCGTCGAAAATCGCCTCCGCCTCGCGCACGAAATCATCGCTGAAGAGCGTGTCGTCCGGCTGAAGTCCCAGGTGGATGTGCGTGTTCGGGGTGAGTTGATCGTGGAGCAGATCAAAATACTGCCGGACGTATTGGCCGCTGCGTCCGTAGTAGCCGTACATGAAGTCGTCGATGGTGGCGTTGACGTCGCAGTTATCGGGGTCCCAGAGCAGCTTGGAAATCACGTAGGCCCGCAATTCCGCGAACTCCCCGCCCCGGCTCTGGTAGGCCGCCTGTTCCATGATGCCGATGGCGTTGTGATCCCGGAAGAACTGGATGTTCGGCTTCAACACGCGGAAGTTGGGATACGGCATGATGTAGTGGCTGAAGTTGACCACGTAATCCCAGATGTAAATGTGCGGCGCGATCGCGGCCCAGCCTTCCATGTCTTCGACGAAAGTGGCATTTTCCGGGCATTCTGTGAAGGGGTGCGCAAAGCAGCATTCGATGCTGCAAAAGCGAATGACCACATTGTGTCGCGGCTTTAGCGTCGCGCAGGGTTTCCGCGTGTAGCTGTAGGCCAGCGTGCCGATGAACTTGTCCGGGAACTCCGCTTCCACCGCTTCAGCTACCTGGTTCACGAACCAAATGATGGGTCCGGACTGGCTCTTCTCGCGATCCACGATGGCCTGACATTGATCGCATTCGCAGGGGTTCGACCAATCGTTCTGCGACACCGAGTAGATGAGGTATTGCGGATTCTCGCGCATGACCTTCCGGACGCGCTCGGTGATGATGCGCAATACGTCCGGGTTGGTCAGGCAGAGCTGGGCGTGGTCGTGGACCCGTTCGCCGTCGAGGAGGCTGTAATACTCGGGATGATCCGCGAAGAACTCGTCGGGCGGCATAAGCGGGTAGAACGTATGCACCGCCCAATAACCCTCCACGCCGCCGGGCTGTTCGCGGTAGCTCATGGCGCCGTTGATCCGGTTCCGCGCGGCCCAGATGGGCTCGAAGGCCTCGAAATAGAAATCATTGCGCACGCGAATCCCCGGCGCTTCGGCGTGGTTAAGACGCACGAAGCGGTAGTCGGCTTTCTTCGGCGCGACCGTTACGCGGGGCGTGTAAAACCGCAGTCCCAGTTCCCGCTCCAGGAAGCTCATCACGCCGTACATGGTCCCGCGGGCGCGGCCGCCCCAAATGGCAAGGTCTGCGCCCACGTTTCGGTAGCGGAAGGACTCGTCGTTGACATCCGGCTCGGTCGTCCCCGGAAGTGCGTCAATCAAAGGCTTTCCGTAGCCAACCAGGATTGCCGGGCCTGACTCGGGCCGCGCATCTACGATGGGGAAGTCCGCGCCGCTGACTTCCGCGAGCCAGTGCCGCAGTTCTTGAGCGGCCCATCGTTCCGAATCGGATGCCTCATCAGGCAATACGATCGAATAGGCGGTGTTGCCGTCCTCGAACAGCGAGTATTCGATGCGGATGCCGGCGCTGAAGGGTTGCTCCATCACGATGCGTTGTCCTCCGGCGAAGGTGGCTTCCGCCCGCAGGGTATACTCGTCAAACTGCGTTGTATCCACCGGGAGCGCCACGTCGCGTTCCTTCGACCATTCGCCTTGCCAGATCGTCGTGCCGGGATCGGACACGGGCGATACAGTCAACGACACGTTCTGCAAGAACCCGTCCAATAGTTTTTCCGTTTGGATGTACTGAAGGTGGGGGACGCCGTTGGTATCTGTGACGACCCGGAAGGGTTGAAGGTTGTCTCGAACGAGTTCGTCGTCGAAGGGGATCAGCCTGCAGGCGAACTGCCAGAGGTTGCCGCGCTCTTCGACTTTCAGCAAGAGGTAATTTCGGCCCGGTTGGAGAACCACTGGGACGATGTCGTCATCGACGCGCAGCCCGCGCGCGCCGGGGTGATCCCACACGCGCTCACCGTTCATCCAGACCTGCGCGCCATCATTAGTGCCCAGGGCGAGCGCGCAGGCGAGGGTCTCGGCG
>JAHDWY010000026.1:0-12955 GCA_023384315.1 Candidatus Hydrogenedentota bacterium
TTGGGGAATTGGGGAATTGGGGAATTGGGGAATTGGGGAATTGGGGAATTGGGGAATTGGGGAGTAGATGCCTACTTGCGCCCGCGAGCCGTCTTGATGGAAGCGACGACCATGGAGAGAATCTCGTTCGCTTCGGTTCGGAGTTCAGTAAGTCGCTCCTCCTTCATCAGTCCAGCATCGATGAGGATTTCCATCCAATAGAGCGCCTCGTCACATTCCTCCTCAACGATTCCCATCTTGGAAATGAAATCCGGTCGAGACTTGGCCCGGCACGCGGCCCGATAGTTCGCTCCCACGGAAGTTCCGCATCGGATCAATTGCCGCCCACCGACATCTGCAGTCCGTGATTTCGGTAACGCTTCACACAGCCGAATTGTCCGCAGCGCGAAGGCCCTCGTCCGTTCCCGAAACTCGTTGGTTTCCAATCCTCAATCCCTATTTCACATAACCCGGCAGAACCTGTGCCACCTCGACACACATCGTATAATAGTGCAGATCCCTCGCGCTCGCAATCCCCAGTCCGCAGTCCGCAATCCGCAATTCCTCCGGCCTATCCCAGAATCGGATGCACCACGTTCCCGTGGACGTCGGTGAGGCGAAAGTCGCGGCCTTGATAGCGGAAGGTGAGGCGCTCGTGGTCGATGCCCATGAGGTGGAGGACGGTTGCGTTGAAGTCATGGACGTGAACGGGATCCTTGACGACGTTGAAACTGAACTCGTCGGTTTCGCCGTAGGTGATCCCCGGCTGGATGCCGCCGCCGGCCATCCAGATGGAGAAACAGCGGCCGTGGTGATCGCGGCCGTAGTTGTCCGCATCGAGCTTGCCCTGGCTGTAGACCGAACGGCCGAATTCGCCGCCCCAGATGACGAGGGTATCGTCCAGCATGCCGCGGGTCTTGAGGTCGGTGATGAGCGCGGCGCTGGCCTGGTCCACGTCTTTGGACTGGGACTGGATGTCGCGCGGCAAATTGTCGTGCTGGTCCCAACCCCGATGATAGAGCTGCACGAAGCGCACGCCGCGTTCCGCCAGCCGCCGCGCCAACAGGCAGTTGGCCGCGAAGGAGCCGGGCTTGCGGACGTCCTCGCCGTAGAGGTTCATGACCGATTCCGGCTCCGACGAAAAGTCCACCAGTTCCGGCACGGACATCTGCATCTTGTAGGCCATCTCGTACTGGGAAATGCGCGTCATGATTTCGGGATCGGCGACTTCCTCGTGGAGCGAGCGGTTTAGTTTGGAAAGGCCATCCAGCATCCGGCGGCGCGTCTCCCGATCCACGCCGGGAGGGTTCTTGAGATACAGCACCGGTTCGCCGGATGACCGCAGGTTGATTCCCTGATGCTCCGAAGGCAGGAAGCCCGCTCCCCAAATGCGCGGATAGAGGGGCTGCATGTTCACGAAAGGGCTTCCCTTCGAGATCAATACGCAGAAGGCTGGAAGATCCTGATTCTCGCTGCCAAGTCCATAGCTCAGCCAGGACCCCATGCTGGGCCGCCCCGCCTGTTGCGCGCCGGTCGTGACATAGGTGGTGGCGGGATCGTGGTTGATGGCTTCGGTGTTCAGCGTGCGCACGATGCAGAGATCATCGGCGATGCCGGCCGTGTGCGGCAGCAACTCGCTCATCCACGCGCCGCTCTGTCCGTGCTGTTTGAAGCGGAAGCGCGACGACACGACCGGAAAGGCGTCCTGGCCGGAAGTCATCGTGGTGAGCCGCTGCCCGCCGCGCACCGAATCCGGCAACTCTGTCCCATGAAGCGATTGGAGGCTGGATTTGTAGTCGAAGAGATCCACCTGCGACGGACCGCCGGACATGAAGAGGTAGATGATGCGCTTGGCCTTCGGCGCGAAATGAGGCGCGCGGGGCAGCTGCGACGAACCGAAAGCCGCACCTGGGTTCAGGAGACCCGCCAGCGCCGCCACGCCAATCCCCGTGGTGGACCGCCCGAAGAACTGCCGCCGGGTCAACAGCAAACCGTTCTCGCGTACCGGGTCCATGAGCAATCCCTCGCTCGCGCGTTACCAGGAGTCTCGACCTGCCACCTACGTCGCAAAAGTGCGAGTGCTACTAAGAACATCCCCCTTGATCCCCCTTCAAAGGGGGAAGGAACCGCAGCCGCTTTGCGGCGCGGACAGGCGATGTCGTCGGATCGAAGCAGACAACCGCGTTCATAACAGTATCCGTGCTCCACGCAATTCCCCCTTTGAAGGGGGATCAAGGGGGATGTTCTCAAGGGCAAGTGCCGTTGCCCGACATCCCCTATTGGTTATGACTCGTCACGTTTAACTTTTCGTGACGGTCTCGTCCAGATTCAGAATGATGCTGGCGATGGTGCTCCACGCAGCCAGTTCCGGCACATCCAGCGTTTCGTCGCGGGGATGCTCGCCCACGGCAAGCAGGGCGGAGGCCGCTTCCTGATTCTGCCGATAGGCTTCGACCTGCGCGTTGAAGGTCTCCACGAGAACCGAACACTCTTCCGGTTTCGGCTCGCGCGCCGTGGCCAATTCGAAGGCGTACATGACGCGATCCATCGGCTCGGGACCGGCTTCTTTCATCATGCGTTCGGCCAACACGCGCGCCGCTTCGACGTACTGCGTGTCGTTCATGAGCGCGAGCGCCTGCAACGGCGTGTTCGTGCGCGCGCGGCGAACAGTACACACCTCGCGGTTCGGTGCGTCGAAGATCAGCATGCCCGGGGGCGGCGACTGCCGTTTCCAGAAGGTATACATACTGCGGCGATAGAGAGCCTCGCCGGTGTCCTGCTCGAAGACTTGCCCGGTGAATTCCGTGCCGCCGTAGGAGACCTCTTTCCACAGGCCTTCCGGCTGGTACGGCTTCACGCTGGGGCCGCCGATGTCTTCCACCAACAATCCGCTGATGGCGAGCGCATTGTCGCGCACCATTTCCGCGTCCATACGGAAGCGGGGACCCTTCGCCAGCAAGCGGTTTTCGGGGTCGCGTTCTAGCAACTCGTCGCGATACTTCGACGCCTGGCGATACGTTGCCGACAGGACGATCTTCTTCTGCATGGCCTTAATGTCCCAGCCGGAGGCGACAAACTCGGTCGCCAGCCAGTCGAGCAGCTCGGGATGGGTCGGCCATTCGCCCTGAATTCCGAAGTCTTCCGCGGTGCGGACGAGGCCCAAGCCGAAGTAGTGCATCCAGTAGCGATTCACCACCACGCGGGACGTCAGCGGATGCGAGGGGTCCACGAGCCACTGCGCGAAACCGAGCCGGTTGTTGGGCGCGCCTTCCGGGATCGGCGGTAACGCCGCCGGCACGGCCGCCGTCACCTTGTCCGTGGGCTGATCGTACTGGCCGCGCGCGAGAATGAAGGTCTCGCGCGGCTCCTCCATTTCCGCCATGACCATGGTCGTGGGAATCTCCGCCTCCAGTGTTTTTCGTTCTACTTCGAGGGCGGCAAGTTCCGTGCTCAGCGGTTCCCAGTCCGGCCAATTCCGGCTCCGGTAATACTCGCGGAGGGTTGCGACCTGCGTTGCGTTGCGCGTCTCCGCCGCCATGGCCAAGGCCCGCTCTACCTCCATCGGCACGTCGCCCACGACCTCGTCCGCGCGCCGGAAGTAGTAGGCGTACGCGTTACCGTAGTTCACGACCTTCATGAGGAGCTGGTTTTCGCCCGGTTTCAGCTTGACCGTGACCATATCCTGGTCCGCCTCAACGCCGCGCTGCACGTCGTTGTCGTGGACGACTTCGCCGTTCAGCCAGAGCTTGTTGGCATCGTTGCTGCCCAAGGCGAGCGTGATCTCACGTTCCGAAGGCGAGGTAATCGTGCGGTAGAAATAGGTCGCGCAGATTTCGCCGGTGAGTTCCTGGATTGCGCCGTCCGTCAGGTGAGGTTGAAGCACCCACTTGGCGCGATGGTCTTCGTAGGTTGCCGCGAGATCGACGCCCTCTTCGGGGCCGTATGCGGTCGTGTAGGCCTTCTTGCCGTCCTCGGCGATGTAGGGGCCATTAACGTACCACGGTCCGAACTCGGCGGGGGCCATGGCGGGATCCGCCGTGGCCGAAACCTTGAAACTGCCCATGGCATGGTTCGCGAACTTTGACTCGTGGCGAATCACGAGGCGAATGCGCGTGCCCACATCAAAACCGAAGGGCCGTTCCGCGACAAACACAATGGCGCGGTCCTCGCTGCTGCCGCCGTCTACCGCCCAACCTGTCTCCGCGTTGCCGTCGACCGTGAGGGCGGGATTAAAGTCCTTCTGCGCATAGTCGGCCACCGCGGTGACGAACTTCACGGGCTGCTTCAGTTCCGCGTTGTCGGCCGGAGAGATTTCCGCCTCGAAGGAGGTGAGCACAAAATTGCCGTTGTTCGAGCGGCCGAGCTTGCCGTCGACCATGGATTCATCGGTGAGCGCGTCCAAGCGGATCGCCGTTATGCCGGTCAGGTTCGTATGCGCGACGATCTCATATACGTCCGTCGCCGGGTTTTCGCCTTCCACGAGGATGGAACGATCGACGCGCTTCTTCAGCGTCGCCCCGCCGGAAGACGTGGCGGTTTCCGCTTCCAGCGCGGTCCAACGCGACTCCAGCTTTGACAGAGTTTCCGTTTCCCACGCGGCCTGGGCCGCGTCGACCTCGGCAATCGGCGCGCTCATCTTCGCGAGCACGGCATCAATGTCCGTCTTCAGCGCCGCCATCTTCTCCCGTTGTTCGGGGAGCGGCGCGGGGATGCGCGGCACGGCGTTGCCATCGTTTCCATCCGAGCCTTTCTCAGGCACCGAATTGAAGAAGGCGAACATCTGGTAGAACTCTTTCATGGACACGGGATCGAACTTATGATCGTGACACTGGGCGCAGCCGACGGTCAGTCCGAGCCAGGTGGAACCCGTCGTGTTCAGCCGGTCGATGACGTACTGCACGCGATACTCTTCCGGAATGATCCCGCCTTCGAAGGTGATCATGTGGTTCCGGTTGAAGCCCGTCGCGATGAGCTGGTCGAGGCTGGGATCGGGCAACAGGTCGCCGGCCAACTGTTCGATGGTGAATTGGTCGAAGGGGAGGTTCTTGTTGTACGCGTCGATGACCCAGTCGCGCCAGCGCCACATGTACCGCACGTTATCGATGTGATAGCCGTTCGTGTCGGCGTAGCGCGCCACGTCGAGCCAGCGCCGCGCCATCTGCTCGCCGTAGTGCGGCGATTCGAGGAGGCGATCGACCAGCTTTTCGTACGCGTCTGGGCTTTCGTCCGCGACAAACGCTTCTACCTCTTCCGGCGTCGGCGGCAGCCCCGTCAGATCAAGGGATGCGCGGCGGATCAAGGTGCGGCGGTCCGCCTCGGGCGACGGTTCCAGGCCTTCGCGCTCGAGTTTCGCGAGGATGAAATAGTCGATCTCGTTCTTTGCCCAATCCTTGTTCGCGACCTTGGGAAGCTCCGGCTGCGTGGGCGTCACGAAGGCCCAATGCTTCTCATACTTGCCGCCCTGATCGATCCATTTGCCGATGAGGGCGATCTGTTCTTCGGAAAGTGTCTTCTCGAAATCCGCCGGGGGCATCTTGTCCATGGGATCGGACGTGGTGATGCGCTTGAACACTTCGCTTGCAGCGCTGTCGCCCGGCACGATGGGCGCGCCGCCGTTTGCGAAGGCCGCCGTCGCGCCTTCTTCCGTGTCGAGACGGAAGCCCGCCTTTCTGGTCTGCTCGTCCGGCCCATGGCATGCGAAACAGTTGTTCGCGAGGATGGGGCGGATGTCCTTGTTGAAGTCAACGCGTTCCGCAGGGTCGATGGCGAGTGTCGCTTCCGGGGCGGCTGTTGGCGTTTCCGTGGTCGTTTCGGCCGGAGCGCCGCCGGTTTCGAGGAGGTTCAACAATTCCAGCGAGCGCTCGTAGACCGACAGCTTCTCATCGATGCCGGCCTTCTGCTGCTGGGCCGCTTCGAGTTGCTTGGTCAATTCCGGAATCGACGCTTGAATCGTTTCAAGTTCCGCTTTCGCGGCTTCGATTTGCGTCGTCAGTTCGTTGATTTGTGCGTCGAGTTCGCTCTTGCGCGTTTCCGCCGCCGAGACTTCTTGCGTTACGGCATCGATCTCAGGCGCGACTTTGGTCGCTTCCTCCTTCGCTCCTTCGAGGCGCTGTCGAACCACTTCTTCCACGGCCGCGCGCGACTCGGGATCGTCCTGCAAGTCTTCCAGGAGCTTGAGGAACTCCTCGACGCTCGGTTGGTTCGCCTCGGGGGGTGCGGCCGGTTCTTCTGCTATCGCAGACCACAAACTCGCCGAAAACGCACAGATCACCACCAGGATAAAATGCATACGCATAAGACCGATTGCCTCCTACCCTCCATGATTCCAGAGGAGGCCCCATAACGTCAAGATTTTCCGGAGTTTTCCTGGCTTCCGTCGTCAAGATCCTGGAGGCCGGGCGGGAGACGGGGTTTTGGTGTTAACGCGTTGCCCCGTCGATGTTTATTGAAACGGTGGCGTCTCAAGGTATACTGGCCGACGCATTCAAAGGCTGTCTAGAAAGAGGAGGTTCTTGTGGGTCAATCCGCGGCGCCGATGCAAGGAAAGGTGTCCGTCGTTACCGGGGCGACCTCGGGCATTGGCGCGGCAACCGCCCTGGGTCTCGCGCAATTGGGATCGGATGTCGTGCTTATTGGCCGCGACCACACGCGAGGGGAGAGGGTCCTGAGAGAGGTGCAGCGCGTGGCGCAAGACGCTGCCCCACGTTTCTCGTAGCGGACTTTCGGTCGCAACAATCCGTTCGCGATGTCGCAGCCGAAGTGCTGACGCGCTGCAACCGATTGGATGTGTTAATCAACAATGCGGGAATTATTGCCACGCAACGCCGGCTCACGGCCGATGGCATTGAGGAACAATTCGCGGTCAATCATCTCGCCCCGTTTCTGCTCACCAACTTGCTGTTGGACAGGCTGAAGCAAAGCGCGCCGGCGCGGATCATCAATGTGTCGTCGGACATGCATTCAGGCCGTTGCATTGATTTCGACGACCTCAACCGGGATAAGGCGTATAAGCCCTACCGCGTGTACGGAGAAACAAAGCTCGCGAACGTGCTGTTTACCTACGAACTGGCGCGCCGTCTGGACGGCACGGGCGTGACGGTGAACTGCCTGCATCCGGGCGTCGTGCGCACGGCCATTGTGCGTGACATGATTCTTCCGATACGCTTGTTGCTGCGCGTCTTTGGATTCCTTTTGAAGAGTCCCGCGGGCGGTGCGAAGACCTCGGTCTATCTTGCGTCCGAACCATCCGTCGCGGGGGTGACCGCGAAATTCTTCGAGCGTTGTGTTGAGCGCGCGTCATCACCGGAGTCGCACGACGCTGCGGCGGCCCGAAGGCTGTGGGAAATTAGCACGAAGATGACAGGTCTCACGTCGTGAACGCGGAAACGGAGGAAACATGACACGCAACGAGCAGAGCAAGCTGACAAGGCGCGGGTTTCTCGGTGTCGCGGCAGGTGCGAGTGCGTTGGCCGCGCAGGGCTGCGCGGGTCTGGCTCCAAAATCGTCGCGCCGCCCGAACGTGGTCTACGTGTTCAGCGACGAACACCGTTGGCAGTCCATGTCCTTCACCGAACTGCCGGAAGTTCACACGCCGAACATGGCCCAGCTCGCCTCGCAGGGCACGGAGTTCGTTAATTGCATCAGCAACTATCCCGTGTGCTCGCCCCATCGCGCCATGTTGCTGACCGGTCGCTGGCCTTATGAACAGGGCGTCATCGATAACAACATTCCGCTCTCGCCGGATCAGATGACCATCGGAAAAGCGTTTCAACAGTCGGGCTATCGCACGGCGTATATCGGGAAATGGCATCTCGGCGGGACGCGCGCGGAACCTTTTGGATTCGACCATTCGCTCATTTGGGGACGGACAAATACCCATTGGGACGAATCCGTCTACTATCCCGAAGGCGACATCCCCGTCCAGCCGAAAGGGTACAACGCCACGTTGATGTCCGACCAGGCGATTGACTACATGCGGGCGAATGCGGCGGGACCGTTCTTCCTCATGCTCTCGCTCAATCCGCCCCACGCGAACTTCCTCGACGCGCCGGAACCGGAACTCGCCAGGTATTCCGAAGGTTCGCTACCGCGCCGTCCCAACACCTCCGGCCTCGAACCGGGTACGGGTGAGCAGCAGGACGTGCTGAACGCCAACGATTGGGAGCACTATCGCGGATACCATGCCCACATCAGCGCGATCGATGCGGAACTCGGCCGCATCATGCAGACGATCGACGAGTTGGGCATCGCGGACGACACAATCCTGATCTATACGTCGGATCATGGCTCCATGTTCGGTTCCCATGGGGTAGGCAGTAAACGCCAACCCTACGAGGAGTCAATTCGGGTGCCCTTCCTGGTGCGCTGGCCGGGTCGTGTTCCGGAGGGACAGCGCGTTGACCCCCTGTTTGGAACCATCGACATTTGTCCCACGCTCTGTTCGCTCGCGGGCGCAGAAATTCCCGAAGCATTCCAGGGGCAGGATTTCGCCGGGCATCTGCTGGGACGCCGCGGCCCCGAGCCGGAGTCCCAGTTCATCATGCACATCTCCAAGGAGAATGCGTCGCGCGGCAACGATCATCCCGCACCGATTTTCCGGGGCGTACGGACTGATCGCTATACCTACTCCATACTCGCGGATGGCACGGGGATACTTTTCGACAACGAGACAGATCCCTACCAACTGGACAACCGGTATCACGATGACAGACTGGTAGGCCAGCGCGATGCGCACCACGCAATGCTGCGCGATTGGTTGGAGAAGGCTTCCGACCCATTCCCCATAGGCGCATGAACTGCACGGGATAGCATTCGGAGACACCATGTACCGCGACGACTCCAATCAGGAACGTATCGCCCAGTTGATCGAGATGTTCAAAACGATCAACACGGATCCCGATCCGGTCCGATCCATCAGCCATTACGCGGGACGCATGCGCCAACTCTACGGCGAACAGGGGTTGATTTCCGTTTCGTTGCGAAACGTTCCGCCCGGTCACTACCGCGTCATGCGATTCCTGAATCAAAAAGGCAGCGGAATCGACGGTTCTCACGATATCGTATTTGCCGGTCCCGACGCTCCGGCGGTTACGGGCGGGATTATTGGCGATCTGGTCCAGAACGAGTTCCCCGTCGTCATGCGCGAACTATCCATTCCGGATGACCCGGTGCTGGGGAACCGGCTGGCGCCGTATCGCATGCTCGTCGCAGTTCCCGTCTACGACGGAGATGCCGCCCTGAATTGGGTGATCTTTCTCACCGTGGACCCCGAGGGATTTAGTCCTTTCGACATCGAGACGCGCATCCTCCAGTCCAATCTGATGTCGGGCATCACCAATATCAAGCGGACCAATCAGGAACTGGTCCTCGCGACCGAGTGGATTCACCGCGAGGTCGATGAAATCGCGCTCATCCAGAAAGGACTGCTCCCCGGAGCGATGCCCCAGATCCCCGGTTTGCGGCTTGCGGCATCGTACCGCTACTTCGACCGCGCCGGCGGAGACCTCTACGACGTGTTCCCGATGGGGGAACGCCCGGAAGACGCATCGACGGCATCCGGGACTTGGGGGATTTTGATTGCCGACGTTTCCGGTCACGGCGTGGCATCGGCCGTCATTGTGGCCATGCTGTCGACGCTCGTGGGGGCACTGGCCGAACGCACCACGGATCCCGGCGAGCTACTCACCCGGCTTAATCGATTCATCGCCGCCAAGGCGATCAATGGAAACTTCGTCACGGCGTTTCTCTTGACCTACGACACGGCGAACGTAAGCGCGGCCTATGCGTGCGCAGGGCATAATGTGCCGTTGCGGCGTTCCCCGGACGGGGTAGTCAATCCGCTGCCCGGCACCGGAGGAATCCCGCTCGGAATTACCGGCGCCGCGCGGTACGAGACCGTTCCCCTGCGATTTCGGCAGGGAGATACCATTCTGCTCTACACGGACGGCGTGACGGAGTCGCACGCGCCGTCCAGCGAACTGTTCGGGGAAGCCCGGCTCGAAGCGGTGCTGGCGGAAGCCCCCGGCGATCCCGAAGCGGTGATCCGGGCGGTCTCGCGATCGCTGGAGTATCACCAGGCCGGTACCACGCAGTCGGACGATCAAGCTCTGCTCGCCATCACGTTCGACGACGTTCCCGGCTTGGAATAGAGGCCATAAGTCCTGTAGCGCCCGGCTTCCATGCCGGGCGAGATGCAAAGCCGCCGCTAACTTCGGAACAGGTTTGCAACCGAGTGGTAAATGTACCAGGCCCACTGGAAGACCCACACCCGGAACGACGGCCAGAATACGAGCAAGAGAAACAAAATCGAAGCGATCGCCAACTTGCTGCTCAGTAGGCGGCGGACAAGTTCGTATAACCACGTGAACACGTTCCGTACCGCGCGGGCCGTGGCGCGACCCGCCGTCTGAATGGCCCAGCCGAAATCGCTTTCATAGACGATGCCCCGGCTGCGGCGCGCGAGCCCGTCGGGCGAGCAGTCTACCGCCAGCAGCGTATTGCCGACCTGGATCGTGCCGCCGTTTCGCACGATGCGTGATAGGAGCGATCCTGTCCGTTTGCCGTTGACGAACACCGGATTGCGGCTGGTCCGCCGGACCCGGTAGCCATCGGAAACCACCGTTACCAGCGCGTGCAGATCGTCCACGTTCATGTCGAGCCGGATCTGCACGGGACAAGCCGATTCGCTACCGATATGGAAGGGCGCGCGCACCACGGGGAATTCGGTCCCGTCCTCCGGTCCGTTGATGATGACAAAGCTGTCCGCCTGACCGGCCGCTCTCATGTGGATAGCGCCTCCTGCTCGAGTGGCGCTTCCCCGCGCCGAAACACGAGACTTCCGTCTTCCTGCAACACATCCACCGTGTCTCCGGCCTGGAACTTACCTTCCAGCAGCAGGGCGCTTAGCGGATTCATGATCCTGCGGTCTACCGTGCGGCGCAGTTCCCGCGCGCCCAGCTCGGGGTGATAGCCTTCCTTCGCAAGATACTCGTATGCGCCCTGGTAGACGTGCAACTTGATCTGCTTTTCCATGAGACGATCGTTTACTTCCTTCAGGCACAGGCGAAGCATCGTGCGAATGTCTTCAAACACCAGCGGATAGAACGGCACGATTTCATCGATGCGGTTGATGAACTCTGGCCGGAACTTGCGGCGTAATTCCTCCATGAGCTTGTCATCCTCCGCGGGTCGCCCGGTCCGGTGCAGGTAACTCGCGCCGATATTCGAGGTAAAGATGATAATGCTATTTCGAAAGCTGACTTCCCGGCCGCGCGAATCCCGCATGCGCCCCTCATCCAGAATGGGGAGAAAGATGTCGAAGATCCGCGGATGGGCTTTCTCGATTTCGTCGAAGAGCAGTATCGAGAAGGGATGATTGCGGATGGCCTGCGCAAGACGGCCTTCTTCGTCGCTTCCCTTGTACCCCGGCGGCGCACCCAACAAGCGCGACACGGAATGCTCCTCGATATACTCCGCCATGTCGAAAGTAACGAGATGGTCTTTCGAACCGAACAGGTAGTTCGCGAGAATTTTTGCGAGTTGCGTCTTGCCGACCCCGGTCGGTCCTAGAAACAGCATAACAGCATCTGGCCGGTTGGGATCGCCAAGTCCGGCCCGGGCCCGCTTCACCGCCGCGACCGCGCGGGAAACGGCATCGTCTTGTCCGATGATGCGCTTCTTGATCTTGCGTTCGAGATCGCCGAGGCGGATCCGTTCCTCGGCGGTGATTTCCTCAATCGGTATCCCCGTCATTCGGCTCACGACTTTGCGCACGTCGTGGGGCGTAACCCGGTCAGAGGCAGGCGTGTCGCTGTCGAAGGCCATGCCCCTGCCCTGGGTCGAAATCGTCTTGAGCCGGTAGCGGGCGCAGGCTTGATCGAGCGCGTCGATCGCTTTGTCCGGCAGTTGCCGGTTCGGCATATAGCGTTGCGTAAGGGAAATGGCCGCGTGCATGGCCTTGCGGCTAATGTGAACGCGGTGGTGCTGCTCGAACGCCGGTTTCAAATGTGCCAGCACCTCCCAGCAAGCGGACGGGCTAAGCTCCTCGATGCGGAGCATCTGGAACCGCCGCTCCAAGGCCGGGTCTCGCTCGACGAACTTACGGTATTCCTGGATCGTCGTGGCGCCGATGCACCGGATTTCCCCGCGTGACAGGGCCGGCTTTAGCAGGTTCGCCATGTCGACCGATCCGCCTTCCGTGGAGCCGGCGCCCATGACCAGATGCATCTCGTCGATAAACAGTACCGTGTTCGGTGAGTTGCGAAGCTGTTCCAGCAGCCCCATCAGCTTCTCTTCAAAGGCGCCGCGATATTGCGTTCCCGCCATCAGCGCCGCCATATTCAATTCCAGGATGCGGGTCTCGCGATGAAGCCCGCCTACGCGTTTGTTCACGCAGGCCCAGGCCAACCCTTCAACCACGTGAGTCTTGCCAACACCGGCCTCCCCCACGAGAATGACGTTATTCTTCGTCTTCCGCGACAGGATCTCCACGATGGTGAGGATGTCCTGGTCGCGGCCGATGGCCGGTTCCAGATTGCCGCGCCGCGCCAATTCGGTGAGGTCCCGCGTCAAACTTTCCGGAGGTCTCGTAACGGCGGGCTCTCCGTCGAACTGGGGTGATTCGATGACCTGCGGCCCGCTGCGGCGAACCTCCGGTTCCGGGGCGGTTTCGGGAGACGGGGGCTTCGCTTGCGTCTTGCGACGGGACGGCGCGCCCCTGCTGAGTTCGAGACGAAGGTCTTGGATCATCTCGCCCCGCGGGTGCCCCAACCGGTCCATGGCGCGGCTCGGCATGGCGTGGGAATCCGCAAGGATCGCCAGAAGCAGGTGTCCGGCGGAAGGGCTGGATTTGCTGATGCGTTGTGCGAGCCGGGCCGCTTCACTCGTGGCGCCCGCACATCGCGGCGTGTAGAAGACTTCAGAACCGTAAGTCGGCGTTCTTCCGCGCCAGGACTCCCGCGTCATTTCCTGGCACGAC
>JAHDWY010000026.1:12965-16548 GCA_023384315.1 Candidatus Hydrogenedentota bacterium
CAGCGCGTCCAGGTACTGCTTGCGAAACGCACGAGGGAGCAGGTCCGCTTTGACGAGCATCGCCTCAAAAAGATGATCCACGCCGACAAAAAACTGCCCCCGGCGTACGCTAAGTTGGGTTGCGTCGTCTAGGAGTTCGTTGATCTCGGGAGAAACCGGAACCTGCACCTCGTATTCTTCCCCTATTGCCAGTCTGGTTCATCTTCGATGGTGTCGGAGACTACGAATTCAGTGTACAGGTTTGATCCGAAATCTAAAAGCAGCGCATGAGAAGGGGGAGGACCGAAATCGGCCGGGGTGTTCGTATCCAATCAGGAGGGGGGGAAGCTCACTGGGAAGTATCGAAACACTCTTGTTCGTACCAGCGGCGCCAGGCTTCGGCGTTGTTTGAGATCCAGTCCATCACGGCCTCGCGGCCCAAGTCCCGGCCGGCCTTCTCGGACTCTATCCACTTGTGCCGGTTGATCTCGTCACGCTGCCTGGCCATGCAGGCCCGCTGCCGTTCTTCGCGCCACGCCTTTGCTTCTTCGGCAAGCCAGAGTTCCAGCGCCTCGTCGAAGCTCACCTCTTCGCCCCGGTCGCGCTCAAGACGTGCCCGGTACTTATCGATGGCGTAGCGTTCAGCCTTTGTCAGTTGACATTCCATCATGGAACTGTTCCATGCCCATCCACTGCCCCGCGCAGTATCAAGCATTCCGAGCTAACTAAATGTGCTGGCAAGAGCCGTCACGAATATAGACGAATGCAAGTCCGAAATCTACAAATTTCTTTGGGCACATTTTCCATTATATGTCTACAATGAATTATACCTTCTTCGAGCCCATTCGTTGCAAGTATTTACGGGCTATTCCGGAATTTTTCTGATTCGCTATATCCGCGCGGCGGGGGAAGTATTCCCCCGCCGCACTTCTCAAGTCTATTCAATTCAAGCTCTTGGCTACGCCAAGGATCCCCGTTAGTTCAGCGGAGCCGAGGTGGCGCCGACCGCGGTACCGTCCGCGGTGAAGCGAATCACGCCGGACTCGTCAACGAAATACTGGCGGTAACCCGTGCGGCCCGCGGCAGCCGGGGTCGCCGTGCAGGTGTAGGCCGGCAACGTGGCGGCCGTACCGTTGGTCACCGCAACGGTGAACACATAGCCGTGCTTCTGGCCGTTGCCAAGGACCTGGTCGATGAACGGGGGCGTCGCGCCGCCGCCATCGGGGTCGGCCAACTGGGCCAGCGTGCCATAGTCGCCCACCCCATCCGTGTCGGTGTCGACGAAGGCCGCCGTCTGGAACGCCACTTCACCCGTGGAGATGGTGCGCATGGCACCCGCCGCGCCCGCTTCGTTCGCGCTCATCCGCGAGCGGAGCAGGTTCGGAATGGCGATAGCCGCGATGATCGCGATAATGGCGACCACGATCATCAACTCGATCAGCGTGAAACCGGATTTCTTCGATGCTTTCATTCTCGTACCCTCCAGAGTTCCCATAAACCACCGGCCCAGTGGGCCGACTCATTCCTCAACTTTCGCCATGGCCAAGGCAATTGGCGTGCCATTTTCGTGGACAACTTCGTAAATTATTGACACACAATGCGTTAGACAATTCGCCCATTAGAGACCGGTTCTACTTCAGGGCAAAAACACTGACGAAGACGGGTTCAGAACGACAATTCTTGTCACTCCGGGAGCCCCGCCGCATTGCCTTAAGCCCATCGATGTGGCTTGCCCATCAAACAGTTATAATGAGCGTGGGACGGTTCCCCGATGGAGATTGGTCATGAGCAAAAGAGCGATTCGGTGGCTGTATGACGAGTTACCTGAATTGGTCCGGGAAGGCGTGGTCTCGCAGGAAACGGCTGACCGTGTACGCGCACACTACGGGGACGTGCCTGAGACGAATCGCACATCTATCGCGATAATGATTTGCAGCGCGGTGGGCGCCACATTGATCGGGCTCGGCGTCATTCTTGTGCTCGCACACAATTGGGAACAGCTTTCCCGACCGCAACGCGCCGTGTTGTCTTTCGCGCCGCTTGTCATTTCTCAGCTCCTGGTGGCGTTCACCTTGTGGCAGAAGCGCCAGTCGGTTGCGTGGTGCGAAGGGACGGGGACGCTCCTCGCGCTCAGTATTGGCGCATCCATTGCTCTCGTCGGCCAGACCTATCAGATCGCCGGCGACTTTGGATCTTTCATGCTGAGTTGGACCCTGCTCGCGCTCCCAATCGTATATTTACTGAACGCCAGTGTTCCGGCGGTGTTGTACATGGCCGGCATCACGGCGTGGTGCGGGTATCAACAATCGGAGCATGGCTACGCCGAAGCGTTCTGGATTCTGGCTGTGCTGATTGCGCCACACATCTGGCACTCATTTCGGCGGGATTCCTTCGGGATCCGGTCGACCTGGCTCTCGTGGACGGGTGCGCTCACGCTGTGCGTGGCGACGGGGATATCGCTTGAACGTTCGTTACCCGGACTTTGGATCCTGATCTACACCAGCCTATTCACGTTTCTATACCTGGCAGGCGTCGTCTGGGTGGGTTCGCACAGGGCATTGTGGCGGCGGCCCTTCCGGAATGTCGGAGGCATCGGGATCGTCGCACTGGCGGTCATGCTGAGCTACGAGTGGCCCTGGGAGCGAATCGGCTGGAATCATTACCGTACGGGGCCGGAATTTGACCTCATCGGCAATATCATGGACCTCCTGCTTCTCGTCGCCCTGTTCACCGTCTCGATGATTATGCTGGGGAGAACAATTCGCGGTTCCGATCGCTTGTGCGCCGTGCTCGGAATCTCACCGATTGTCGCGCTCATTGGCTATGTCTTGAGCGCTACGATTGAAGCGCCGGTTCCCGCCATGCTTCTGTACAACGGATACTTGCTCGCGTTGGGTATCGGCATTACCCTCATCGGGATACAGGGCGAGCGGTTGGGAACGCTGAATTTCGGGCTTGTTATTCTTGCGGCATGGATTACCGCGCGCTTTTTTGACAGCAATATGGATTTTGTTACTCGGGGTCTGGTGTTTATCGTATTGGGAATCGGTTTCCTGGTAGCGAACCTGACGATGCTTCGCCGCAAAAGGAGGCACGCATGAATCGGGCCGTTCTGTTAGCAATTTTTGCGATCGTGGCGGTGGCCCAACTCGCGGTACCGGCACAAATGATCTGGTCACGGGAGACCATCATGGACGAGGGCGCGCTGTACAAGTTTCTGGCCCAACCGATCGACCCCTACGATCCCTTCCAGGGGCGTTATGTCTCGCTGAGCGTGGGCCAGATGCGAGCGCCGCTTCCAAAGGAATGGTACCCCGTTTACGGCGAATCGGTCTACGCAACGCTGGGCACCGACGAGGAGGGCTATGCGACGGTGAAATCAGTCACGCAGACCCCTCCCGAGGATGGTGACTACATCCGTGCTACCGTGCAATGGGTAGACGATCAAGGTCAGGAGTTGTCGCTGGATCTGCCCATCGACCGCTACTACATGAACGAGTGGGCGGCTCCGCAGGCGGAACGGGCCTATCGGGACAACCAGCGGCAAGAGGAGACGGATGTATACGTCACAGTGCGGGTTTTGGCGGGAGAAATCGTCATCGAA
>JAHDWY010000817.1 GCA_023384315.1 Candidatus Hydrogenedentota bacterium
TTCGTCGCTGGCGGACTGTAATATACCTGTGTTCATGTATTCTTGTCAATAGTGAAACCGGCTGGAGATGGATCATTTTCTTGGGGTTTCTGGAGGGGGTTGGGAGAGCGGCGGGGGTAGTTTCACCCGGAGACGCGGAGGGAGGGAACTTGCGGGGGTCTGGGCGAAGCAGAAAGGGGCATCCGTGTATTGGGGCAACGTCGCTTGCGCCGACTAGGCTGTCAGGCCGGGACATCGACATTCTGCGGCGGGTACTGGGGGAAGAATAGCCCCAGTATTGACAAACCGGGAGGTTTTCTTAGGTTGGAGGCAGTTCAGGACCGGTTTGTTGGAGCCGTTGTCATGAAGGCGGTGGCGGAGAAACGGGTGGGGTTGACGTACGACGCGGCGAGCCAGGCGGCGACGCTTTCGCGGTATGCGAACCTGGCGGGCACGCAGGTGGTGGCGCACACGGAGTACGACTTCGACCTCGCCGGGCGGCTCCGCGGGATGGAGCACTTCAAGGGCGGAACAACCTTCGCCGATTACGACTGGACGTATGACGCGGCCGGCCGGATGACGGCCTTCGATTCGCTGGTCGACGGCACGGCCGGTTATACCAACGACGCCACAGGGCAATTGACAGGCGCCGACTACGACTACCAGGCCGACGAGACGTACGTTTACGATGAGAACGGAAATCGCGTCAACAACGGCTACACGGTCGGCGCGAACAACCAGATGACGTCGGACGGGACGTATCGGTATCTGTATGATGCCGAAGGCAACCGGACGCGGCGGTTCGTCGACACGAACGCCAATGGCCTGCCGGATTCGGGCGACACGGACGTTACCGAGTACACGTGGGACCACCGCAACCGGCTCACTGGAGTGACGCACCGAGCGCAGTATGGCGCGGCAGCGGACATGGTGGTGGAGAACTCGTACGACTTCGCCAACCGCTGGGTGCGGAAGCTGCTGGACGACGACGGCGACGGGACGCGGGACTATACGCGGGTATTCGCCTACGACGGCAACCAAATCGTCCTTGATTTCCACCGCAACGGCCCCTGCGGGATGCAGGGAGGGCACCTGCGCGAGCGCTACCTGTGGGGTCCGGCGGTGGACCAGATCCTGGCCGAAGAGGCGGTCAATGGCGGCAGCGCCGAGCACGTCCTCTGGACGCTTACCGATCACCTGAACACGGTGCGCGACCTGGCGCGGTATGTTCCCGGCACCGACACCACCACAGTCCTAAACCACCTTGCGTACAACGCGTTTGGCGAGGTGACGAGCGAGACCAATGCGGCGGTGGACAGCCTGTTCCTGTTCACGGCGCGGCCCTTCGATGAGGACACCGGGCTACAGAACAATCTGAACCGCTGGTATGATCCGGCGGTGGGGCGGTGGCTGAGCGAGGATCCGATCGGGTATGAAGCGCGTGATCCCAACCTTTACCGTTATGTTGACAATAGGCCGACGAACTCATTCGATCCTCTCGGCCTACAAGTCGTAGATTACCCCCTGATTCCCTGCAATCGATGTCACCCATGGCCGGGACATCCGGATTGGAACGAGCCACCCCCAGCGCCAACGACTACGTACTGTGGAATGGTTAGTTTCACGTGCTGTGACAAGAAAACCTATGAGTGGCCCGTCTACGGTAACAGTGTGGAGGCTGGGATCCTAACCTCTGGCATTGGGGGTAAGGGCTGCGTGACGCTTGGCGGAAGGATTAGCTGCACAATGTCGTGCGCGGAGATCAAGAGTGCTAAAGCTGGCCCTCGTTCGGGCCCGGGCTATCCCAGTCTGGATCATGAGGCATGCCACGCATGTGCATTATTGGTGAATGGGCTCACGGACTACGTCTATTCTGCGGTCGCGGACCTGTGGGACGGATACTGCAAGCAGTGGTCTAATACCGTCCCAACAACGCCGAAGTGGTAAGTCGCTGCTGATGCTATTTCAATTAGCGCGTATGCGTCTATGCACGGCGTGTGCAAGTCAGGAATGACACAATGAGCGATAAAATACTGGTTGCAGACGCGATGCAACGGCGGGTCCTGGAGACTCTGCT
>JAHDWY010000818.1 GCA_023384315.1 Candidatus Hydrogenedentota bacterium
TGCACATTTCCAGGCGGCCAATAAAGGCCTGAAACCGTTCCGTCAACGCCGGGTTGTCGCGCTTCTTCTTGGCCAACGGCGAGATCTCGATGGGATAGTCGTAGAGGAAGGTGGGCTGCACGAGATGGGGCACCACTTTCAGGCTCATGACTTCATCCACGATCTTGCCGTATCCCATGGTTGGGTCCACGTCGACGCCGGCTTTCTTCGCCAATGCCGCCGCTTCCTCCCGGTCGCGCGTGGCTTCGAGATCGACGCCCGCGTACTCGCGAATCGCGTCGAACAGCTTGATCCGTTTCCACGGCCGCTTCGCCTCGATGGTCTCGCCCTGGTACGGGAACGAGGTCCCGCCCGTGACCGCTTCGATGACCGCGACGAAGAGTTCCTCCGTACGGTCCATTAATCCCATGTAATCCTGATAGGCCTCGTAGAGTTCCATCATGGTGAACTCGGGATTGTGCCGCGTGTCGACGCCTTCGTTGCGGAAATTGCGGTTGATCTCGAACACGCGCTCGAAACCGCCCACGATGCAGCGCTTCAAATACAGCTCCGGCGCGATGCGCAGGTACAGCTCGCTATCGTAGGTGTTGTGGTGCGTGATGAAGGGACGTGCCGTCGCACCGCCCGGAATCGATTGCAGCATGGGCGTCTCGACTTCGATGAACCCGCGCTCGTTCAACCACGTGCGCATGGCCGCGATCAACTTGACCCGTTTCCGAATCGTGTCCAGCACTTCGGGGTTGGCCACCATGTCGAGATAGCGCTGGCGGTACCGCGTCTCCACGTCGGTCAGACCGTGATACTTCTCGGGCAGCGCGCGCAATGATTTCGTGAGAATCTCGAAGGACGTCGCAAACAGCGTCATCTCGCCCTTGCGCGTCCGGTGCACTTCGCCGGTCGCGCCGATGAAATCGCCCATATCGAGATCATGAACCGCCGCGAACGCCTCCTCGCCGAGCGCCTTCACGTTGAAGTACACCTGGATCTGGCCGGTTTCGTCACGGATATCGGCGAACACGCTCTTCCCGTGATCGCGAAACGACACCATCCGCCCGGCGAGGATCGCCGGTACCTTCGCGACTTCGTCTTCGCGCGCGGCGGACTCGACGTTCTCGAACTCCGCGCGCGCCTCGCCAATGGTCGAGGATCGTTCGAACGTGTATTTGAACGGCTCGTCGCCCCGCGCGCGGATGCGCTCCAACTTTTCCAGGCGGTGACGCCGCAGTTCCTCTTCGGTTGAATGGTGCTCTTCGGTCATGGGACTAATTCCGGCCTTTCCGCTCGAGGTTCCACTTCAGATAACCCGCAATGAATAGATCGAGATCGCCGTCCAACACGCGGTCCACGTTGCCCGTCTCCGTGTCCGTCCGGTGATCCTTGATGAGCTGGTAGGGATGCAGCACGTAGCTGCGAATCTGGCTGCCCCACGCCGCATCCGCCTGCCCCTCGCGCAACGCGATGCGTTCCGCTTCCTTCTTCTGCATCTCGATGTCGTACAGCTTCGCCTTCAACATGTTCAATGCCGTGGCGCGGTTGCGGTGTTGCGACCGCTCGATCTGGCACGCCACGACGATGCCCGTCGGCAGGTGCGTCAGCCGCACCGCAGAGCTGGTCTTGTTCACTTTCTGCCCGCCGGGACCGCTGGACCGGAACACGTCCATCTTGAGTTCGTCTTCCTTGATCTCGATGTCCACGTCCTCGTCCGCTTCCGGCACGACTTCGATGGCCGCGAAGGACGTGTGCCGCCGTTTGTTCGCGTCGAAGGGCGAGATGCGCACCAGCCGGTGGACGCCCGCTTCGGATTTCAAGTTCCCATACGCAAAGGGACCTTCCGCGATCAGCGTGGCGCTCTTCAATCCCGCCTCGTCGCCTTCCTGATAGTCGACGACTTCGATGTTGAATTCGTGCCGCTCGCAGCAGCGCGTGATCATGCGGTACAGCATCAACGCCCAGTCGCAGGATTCCGTCCCGCCCGCGCCGGGATGGATGTTGATGATGGCGCTCTTCTTGTCGCGCGGGTCGTTAAACAGGCTCGTAATCTCGAG
>JAHDWY010000819.1:0-724 GCA_023384315.1 Candidatus Hydrogenedentota bacterium
GCAACTCGCCGGCGATCTCGACGTGGGTTGTGGCATCCGTTGCTTCCTCGCTCAGGACGCGATAGCTCGGAACGAATCGCTCAGAACCCTCGATCACGGGAGCGAATACGGTGAAGTCGCGCGTGGGCGCCAGCGCTTCCAGGCGTTGGATGACGATCGCGGTCTGGGCGTTGCGAAGGGCTTCCGCGCGCGCAGCCGGACCCAAGCCGGCGGCGTGTCCTTCTCCGCGCATTTCGCGAAGCGCGGTATCCGGCGCCAACGAAATCAGCGCGATTGCTATTGCGGCGCCGATGCCGGACATGACTGCTCACTGCCTCCGGAAAACCCAACCAAGCTGTATCGATGTACCCGCTACGGTACGAATCGCACGGAGGAATTAGTCGCGGCCCCGCGCAATCAGAATGAGACGAAGCAACTGCAACACGGCCATGGCCGCGGCAGCGACGTACGTCCATGCGGCCGCGTTTAAGACCCGCCGCGCGCCGACAATTTCGTCGTCCGTGAGATACCCGCCATGAGCGAGGGCCCGAATGGCCCGTTTGCTCGCGTCGAACTCGACCGGCAAGGTGATCACGGTGAACAACACTGCCACGGAGAAGAGCGCGATGCCGATGTGGAGCAGCGGCGAAATGCCGAAAAACAGTCCGCCGATCAGCAAAGGCCACGACAGCGTCGAGCTGATGCTGGTCATGGGATAGATGGCGTTGCGCCACATGAGCGCGGA
>JAHDWY010000819.1:734-2043 GCA_023384315.1 Candidatus Hydrogenedentota bacterium
ATATGCGTTGGCGTGCTGGATCGCATGGCCCACTTCGTGGGCCGCTACGCCCAGGGCCGCGACACTGCGCCCGTGGTAGACGCCTTCGGAAAGGTTCAAGGTCCGGTTGCGCGGATCGTAGTGGTCCGTCAATTGTCCGGGGACCACGTTGATCGGACACGAAATTCCCGTCGCGTAGGTCGGCTGAAGGGTGCCGCCGGAGGTTTTCACCTCGGCGTTTTCCATGACCAACTGCGCCACCTGCGCGCCGGTCAGTCCGGAACGCGTGGCGACCTGGGAATACTTTTCGTATGTGGACTTCACTTTGAACTGGGCCCAGAGCGACAGGATGACGCCCGGGATAAGCAGAATCATGGTCCAATCAAACATCAATGGGACAGGCACGGCTTTTAACTCCTCAACTTCCCGCGCTATCGTGCTGCGGCTTTTCCGGTTGTTTCTCGCTGCGCTGCGCCGGGGTCCGCATCGTGCAGGACCCGTTGAACAACGCGCCTTCCTCAATAACAACGCGCCGCGTGCGAATATTGCCGTTCACCTTTGCCGTGGCGAGGAGCCGCGCGACTCCTCCCGTGGACACATCTCCGAATATCTGACCCCCAATGATCACTTCCTTGCCGCCCAAGGCGTCCGCGCTCAGACGGCCGGTCTTCCCCAACTCGAGTTCCTGGGTGCACTCGACCCGTCCTTCGACTAACCCGTCCACGCGACATGACGTGGCTCGGACGTTCCCGGACACCAATGCGCTGGGCGCCAGGTAGAGCCGCCCCTCGACGGTGACGTTGCCTTCGATCTTCCCCGCGATTTCCGTCTCGGACCCGCTGGTCATATTGCCTTCGATAATCACGCCTTCCGGCACGACCATGCGCTGGAGTTTCACATTGCGCGCGCGACGAATGGCCAAGTCGTCGGCCGTTACCGAGGGGCTGTCCCCCGCTTCTTCCACCGCGTCGCGCGTGCGCCCAGGACCGCGACTGGTGTGCAGCGCCTCCTGGAATGCCTGATTCATGCGGCCGAATAGGCCCCCGCTCTTGCCGGCCTCTTCCAAGGCCTCATAGGTGTCTGGGATCTGTTGCGGCGGCGGAGCAGGCTTCGGTTGCGGGGTCGAGGGATTGGGATTGCGATTGGGTTTGGACCGGTCTAGCACGTTTAAAAGTATCCAAGTCGGTTAGCGAAATCGGCTGCACCCGCCGACGATTCGCGCCACAAGTAAAGGACTCACGCAGACTTACACGTTGCTTTCGACGCGCCCGGGGGGATTTGCAGGGTACTGCCTGTCCTCCTCCCGCGTGACTAACTTCCGGTTAACCGA
>JAHDWY010000820.1 GCA_023384315.1 Candidatus Hydrogenedentota bacterium
TTAGACGCATTTTCCCGCTGCGCACAGGCCGAGTACCTCGACAAGGATATCAGTTTCACGACGATCAGCATGCCACTGGTGCGGACGCCGATGATCGATCCCTCGGGGATTTACGAGAACGTGCCGGCGCTTTCCGCGGACGAAGCGGCGGACATGGTGGTGCGCGCGATCGTGGACAAGCCCCGGCGGATCGCGACCAGGCTGGGTGTCTTTGCGCAAATCATGCACGCTGTCCTGCCGAATGTGGCATTGGTGGTCCTGAACACTGCCTACAAACTGTTCCCGGACACGGGACGGGGTAAGGAAGGCGACGTGGCTGTGGAAGCGCCGCCTTCAACGGAAGCTGTGGCCTTTGCTTCGCTGATGCGGGGCATTTACTGGTAATTGAGAATTAGGAATTATGAATTAAGAATTGGGGACCAGATTGCGCCGGGTCCTCAGTTGGAGGATGTCCTTGATGGAGTATCGGGTGCTTGGAAAATCGGAATTGAAGGTGCCGGTGGTATCGTTTGGCGCGTGGGCGATTGGCGGTTGGATGTGGGGCGGCACCGATGACGCCGCGGCCGTTCGCGCGATTCACCGCGCCATCGACGAGGGAATGACCCTGATCGACACGGCCCCCACATACGGCATGGGACACAGCGAACGCGTCGTCGGCGAGGCCATTCGCGGACGCCGCGACGAGGTGCTTGTTGCGACCAAGTGCGGCATCCGATGGGATCTCGAGGGCGCGCATGACGGCATGAAGACCGTCACGAACGAGGGCAAGGAAGTGACCCTCGTGCGCAATCTCACTCCCGAGTCGATCTTTCATGAAGTGGACCAGAGCCTGCAACGGCTGGGCATCGACCGGATCGATTTATACCAGTGTCACTGGCCGGACCCCAAGACGCCGGTGTCCGAGACGATGGACGCGTTGCTTGAGATCCAAAAGCAGGGCAAAGTGCGGGCCATCGGCGTGAGCAATTTCACGGTCGAGATGATGCAGGACTGCCTGAAGAAGGGCTACATCGCGAGCGACCAACCGAAATACAATCCGCTGGAGCGTGAAATCGAAAAGGACGTATTGCCCTTCTGCGCCGAGCAGGAGATGGGCGTGCTCGCGTACAGTCCCATTGCGCAAGGGCTCATGACCGGGAAGGTAACGCCGGAGCGCGCTTTCGAAGCAGGCGACGCGCGGGCCGATAAGCCGTGGTTCAGCGTAGAAAACCGTAGACGCGTCCTGGCAATGCTGGAAAAGATCAAGCCTATCGCGCAGGCGCATGACGCCACGCTCGCGCAGGTTGCCACTCGTTGGATCATCGACCAACCCGGCGTCACGACGGCCATCGTGGGCGCGCGTGACGAGGAGCAGGTAACAGAGAACGCGAAGGCCGGATCGATCAATCTCAGCGCGGAAGAACTGGCTTCAATCCGGGCAGCGGTTGAGGAACTGGGCGAGCCGGTGTAGCGGTTTCCAGGCGAGCGCGAGCCACACCAGCACGGAACCGCACGGACAGGCACGAGCTGACACGGACAGTAGGAGCGAAACCGCTGCCGATTGCCTATGCCATCGTGTTGGTTTCGACGACTACGTTCGCGACGTCTTCGATGGCCAACGCTGCTTCCGTTCCCGCACCGATGGTGCAGCTTCGGATGGAGTTAGCGGTTCCACGACCGGTCCAGCGAACGGCGGACGGCATCAGCTTTTCCTCGCGCGAGTCGGCAATCGTGCAGGCCGAGATATTGACGAAACTGCTGTCCGCGACGCGGAGTCCCGATACGCCGGGGTCGGTAATCTGGCTGCCGTTCAGCGAGAACCGTTCGCAGCGCAACACTTCGATAGAGCCTTCCCGCTCGATGACGACTGGCGTGGATGCGGTGTGTTTTCCTTCGAATGAATCGCGAATGGCCGAACCGCTGAAGATGCAGTCCGTGGAGTCCTCGAAGGTGATACCCGTCGCCAGCGCATTCGGCAGGTAGTCGCGATTGTGGTTGAAGCAATTGCCCGTAACCACGATGTTGCGGCTGTTCTTGACGTGCAAATTGCGCTTGTG
>JAHDWY010000821.1 GCA_023384315.1 Candidatus Hydrogenedentota bacterium
CGGCGTAGTCGTCTGCCACCGAAGATGAGAAGCCGTGGAACCGTTCCAGCAAGGTGCCGACACGCGTCATCCGGCTGAGCAACACGAGGTCATTGGTTTCCCCCACCTCGTTACCGGTCACGATCGCGCGGTTGTGGAAGAGGTTGTTCAGGACCCATTGCGGAATGCCGAAGTTGGAGAGCGCGTGATTCGGATCTGAGATAGGCGTCCAGCCTTCGGGGATTGCGCGCCACACACGCGACTGAAACAGGCGGTCGCGAGCGGTGAGGGGGTCGTCTACGATGACGGTGAGCCGTTGTCCGGCGGGGATGCACTGAGCAAAGCGATAGGTGTCCCGCGTCATCCACCAAAGTACGGCGAGGAGAACAAGGACGCCTGGCAAGAATACGCGCGTGAACAGGCCCCGGCGGCGGAACCGTCGTGGACGCGAGCGGAGCGAGCCGGCCTGTCCGGTGTAGTTGCGTACCACGTCGCTCATGGCGCGGCTTCCACAACGAGGGAGATCGTGGTGTAACGCGCCTCGGCGTCGGACGTCGCGAAGGTCGCCACATGGAGAGCGCGGGCCTTGGGTTCGAAGACGACGCTATATCGAGTCATTTCATTGCGGATGGCTGCCTGGCCTTCGCGGCCCGGTTCGCGGTCGTCGAGAAACGACCGCATCTCCGCCTCCGACACGATTCGTTCTGTGGAAACAAGTTCCGACATGCGCGCGTACCGGATTGCGGCGTCACCGTCCGCGGCGCTCGAGGCAGGATCGATGCCGAGCAGTACGCCATCGACGGCTTCGCGCGCCACGACACTCGCACCCAGTTCCAGTACGCGCGCGTCTGCGCCCGTAGGCCCTGCCACGAGGATATGGTATCCGCGTGTGGCGGCGTTTGCTTCGATGGCCTCGATGGCGGATTGGGGATCGGAGGAACTCCGAAGAACTTCTGCGAGGACGATTTCAATCGGCGGCACGTCGATGGACGGTTCGCCTCGGTTCTCGACGCGTTCGACCGCGATTACGACGCCGGCTTCGTTCATGCCGGTGAAGGTTCCCGCACTCCAGGGGAAGCCGACCGTAACATAGCGCCGGCCGTCCGAGGGACGGGTGTCGGCGATAACGGGTGATTCCTGATCCGGCCAGTCGAAGTTTCGGCCTACTACGCAATCGTCGGCGCCCGCTTTGTCGCCGGTTACAGCGACCATCGAACAGAACGGGGAGCGGTACATCTCGTCCTTGCTGGCGCGGGCGGTGTAGGTGGCGGCGCACTGCGTCAACCAGACGGCGTCGAAGGGGAGTTGCGCGCCGTCCGCCATGCCGGAGATTTCGTCCAACCAACCGGGCGCGAGCCCCGCGAGCATGGGACGGGCGCCGATGGCCAGCCGCGTCAACGCGAGGGGGGTCTGGTCCACAAAGGGAGGGGCGAGCGACCAGAGCCCGCCGTTGGGAATCCATTCGCCCGAGCGGCAGGGTGAGACCACATAATCCTGATAGGCGCGTCCGAGATCTTCTCGAAACGCGACGCCGCGTTGGTAGCCGCGGGTGTAGGCGTCGCCTTCGAGGCGGATCGACTGCATTGAGTCGAGGGATGTCAGTTCCGCCGCGCCAGGGGATGGCGGTGTTTCGGCAGGACTACCTTTGGTCATCAGCTTGCCGAACTCGCTGTAGAACCACCGGTCGATGTGCGGGCCGTACATGTTCATGGCCGACTCGAAAACGAGTGTGCCGTAGAGATAGTTGTGAACGAAGTACAGTATATGATCGTTTGCAAGGCCGACGCTGAATTGGTTCGCGTATCCGCGGCTTCGGGCCTGGCGTCTCATCTCGAGTCCGATTTCCACGCAAGGTTCGCCGGGGAAAAAGGTTAAAAGGAGGTTGTCGATCTCGAGTGTTTGCAGATAAGTTTGGTCCGGCATGAGCGAGGCGGCGATGGTAGGAGGCAGCGCGGGGGTTGAATAGGCGACGTGCAGTTGGGCCTCGTTGCACGAGATCTCTTCGGCGACCTCCATGGTAATGGCGGCCAGCGCTTTCCCAACTTCTTCGGTGT
>JAHDWY010000822.1 GCA_023384315.1 Candidatus Hydrogenedentota bacterium
GGCGACGTATTCGATCACCATTCGGTCGTCTACGAGTTTGCGACCGGCACCCGGGTGTACGCCTTCTGCCGCACGACCGAAGGATGTTACAACGAGACGTCCAGCATGATCTTCGGGAGCAAAGGCAAGGCATCCGTTCTGGCCTGTCAGATCTGGGGCGAGAACGAGTGGCGCTGGGAGGACGCATGCGATCCCTACCAAATAGAGCATGACGTGCTCTTCAAGGCGATCCGGTCCGGCGAACCGGTGAACAATGGCGACTACATGGCGCGCAGCACCATGATCGGCGTCATGGGCCAAATCTCGTGCTACACCGGAGAGGAAATCTCCTGGGAGCGGGTCAACGCCTCCGACTTCTTTTACCCCCCTAGCCCCGAAGAATGCCACGACGGCATGGAACCCCCTGTCGTGCCCGACGCGAACGGGATCTATCCTGTACCTAAACCGGGCGTCACAAGACTGCTCGAGATCTGAACCGACAAGGACTGGCAAGACTACGGCAGACTCCCATAACACGCATGCAATACAAGTCTGCCGGGTGCGCCGATGTTGTCATGTACGTATCCTGAGGATATGATCTCCCGTGTTGCGCGAGGTCCGCTGTTGAAAACAAGATGGGGGTTCATTCCGTGGTTACGAGCCGGATTGCCTTTTCGGGGAACGACACCGCACTTCTCGTGGCGCTCCTTGGTCTACTTTTGTCGGCGCCGAATGCAAATGCACAAGAGTATTCACCGGTTGAACGTTCCGCTCCGCATGCGGTGGCGGGTGACATTCGCGAGTTCCCGTTCCTATTCGACGGGTACGCCGGACATTGGTCCCGGGATGAGTGGTTCTGGACGTCGGCGCGCGGGTTGTTCGTGCAGTCGAACCCCACGTCGAGAGCTGCGGTCTGGGCGATGGAAGAGGACTTGGAAAGCCAGCTTTTGCTCGAAGAACTATGGATCGAGCGCGGATTCATTCAGAAGCTTGCCGCCCAGACATTCACCGTCGTCAATGCGAACTCCCTTGAGGATCTAACGACCAGCAACGACGCCGGCACGAAACTCGTCGCCCTCCTGGATCGGTCCCCCCTCGCACAAGAACTGCTGAGTCCCCTTTCGCCGGAGCACCAGTTTAGGCGCAATTGCGCGTTCGCGGCACAACACGGCGAGCGAGACATTTTCGTGCTTTGCTGCCCCACCCAGGAAGAACTGGACCGATTGCAATCCGATATCGAGGCGACCGTTGATCTGGTGCGCGCCTATGACTTCCACCGGGGCATCGCCGGAGTCAGAACCAATCACCTGACCATTACCTCGGGCTATCAGCATAATCCGTTCTTTCTCATCTCCCTGTTTCGCGAGTTGGGCTGCACCTGGGTCATGACGTCCGGATACAACGACTGGATGCTGGGTGCGCCGGTGCGTGAGGCCTTGCAGGAAGTCGACGTTCCCTTCGTGTGGGTATCGGGTCAATACGTTACCGGCGGAACGCTGTACGGCATGGATCGTTATCCTGACGTTCAGGACAACACAGTCGAACAGTGCCTGGACTGGGCGGAAGAACGGGACGGGTACTTCTTCGCGAATCTCTCCGCCGCCAACGACGAAAACAAGGACCGCTACAGCGGCTACATCGTGAGTGGTTCCGGCGATCAGGATCGCATCGCCGAACTGGCGGCCCCGTTCATCTCCCAAACCGGCGATATCAATCGTAGCGCGCCGGTATCCATGGTGGTGCTGCTGGAGAAGGGCGCTGCGCTGACGCGGGAGTCGCTGATGCAGGGGATTCTCGAACGGCGCGCCGTCGCCGTGTACCCCGGTGGCGCGGTCGTGGGCCCCGTTGAATTGCGGCGCGCCATGCAGATTCTGCTGCTCGAAGGCGCTACGCTCGAAAGCCGTTTTCCAGGACCTTTTTCCATGCACGTGCAGATCGAGAATGGCGTGCTTCAGGTCGCGGCGGAGAATCTGACCGAGCGGGACGTAAACATTACCTTATCGCTCCGTCCAAGCGCTGGCATCAGTATCCCTAAAGGCGACTGGTCGGCTCC
>JAHDWY010000823.1 GCA_023384315.1 Candidatus Hydrogenedentota bacterium
CTATTACTACTCGGGCCGTTATCAAGATGTCATCGACCTCGCCACCACCACGCTCCTCGCCACGCGCGCGCCTTTGCTCATTGCGCCGGCAATGAACACCAACATGTACCAGCACCCCGCGACGCAGCAAAACATGGCGACCTTGAAGACGCGCGGTGCGGTTTTCGTCGGTCCCGATTCAGGACGTCTCGCCTGTCGTACTGTCGGTCCCGGCCGGCTAATCGACCCCATGACCATCCTCGAAGCCTGTGTCCCGTTGTTGCGCGCGGAAAAAGATCTCGCTGGAAAGCGGGTTGTCATCACGAGTGGCGCTACACACGAACCCATCGATCCGGTTCGATACATCGGCAACCGATCCTCCGGGAAAATGGGACGCGCCATCGCGTTGGAGGCCTTGGCCCGTGGCGCGGAGGTGACCGTCGTATCCGGGCCGTCGGAAGTCGCCATCCCCCACAATGTGAAGCTCGTCTCCATTCAGACGGCAACTGAAATGGCAGAGGCCGTAGCATCGCTTATGCATGAATGCGACATCTTTGTCGCCGCGGCGGCGGTGGGGGACTACCGGGTGGACGCGCCAGCCGCTTCCAAGCGGAAGAAGTCCGGTAAAAGCCTGGAACTGCGTCTGGTGGAGAATCCCGACGTGCTTGCGCTGGCGGGGTCCGATCGCAAGAACGGCAAAATCATTGTTGGCTTCGCAGCGGAGACCGACGACCTCATCAAGAATGCGACGGCGAAGGTCAAGCAGAAGAACCTCGATCTCATCGTAGCCAACCAAGTGAATACACCCGATTCCGGTTTTGGCAGTGACACGACGACCGCCGCGTTTGTCGATAGCAAGGGGAAAGTGGAAGAACTGCCGAACATGTCCAAGGGCGACCTTGCCGAAATGCTAATGGATCGTGTCGCGAAGTTGACGGGCGCGCGGTAGCCTCGCTTCCTCTCAGGCCCGTGGATGAAACGAGCGATGGGCCTTACTCAATCGATCCGAACTCACGTGGGTGTAGATCTGCGTCGTCGCAATATCCGAATGGCCGAGCATCTCCTGTACCGCGCGCAGGTCGGCGCCATTGTCCAACAGATGCGTCGCGAAAGAATGGCGGAGCATGTGCGGCGTTACGTTCTGCTGAATGTTCGCCGCTTGCGCATACCGTTTGACCACCTGCCAGACGCCCGTACGGCTCATGCGCTTGCCCCGGGATCCCAGGAAGAGCGTGTCGTCGAGCACCTTGCCGCTGTCCCGCACGCTCAGCCATGCGCGCAGCTTCACCATCGCCCGCGTTCCCAGCGGCACGAGGCGCACTTTCGCGCCTTTGCCTCGGACCCGCACCGCGCCTTCGTCCAACGAAACATCGCGAAGCGGTAGCTTGGCCAACTCAGAGATACGAAGTCCGCAGGAATAGAACAATTCCAGGATTGCCGAATCGCGGATGCCTTCTGGCGTGCTTCTATCTGGCATATCCAGCATCCGCTCGAGTTCCCGTGACGAGAGTACATGGGGAAGCGCACGGGTCAAGCGGGGTGCGTCAAAGCCCTCGGTAGGATCGCTGTTCGCGATGCGCTCGCTGCGTAGAAACGCATGAAACCGGCGGATAGCGCTCAGGTGACGCGCGGCCGACCGCGCCGAAAGCTTCCGCTCTTTCCGCAACGCGATTAGATGGTCCAGCACGTGCTCGCGTGATACCAAGTCGATGTCCGAGACGCCAGACTCGCCGAGAAAGTCGAGATAGGACGCCAAATCCGCCGCGTACGCCGCCAGCGTCGCATCCGCCAAGCCGGATTCAAACGTGGCGGACTCCATGAACTGGTCCAACAACCCAGCGAGTGCGCCGGCATTCGATTCATCAGTCATGTTAAAGATCATATATCGGTTGTCAATAATTTACAATACCGCAAAACGAGGTCATCAGATTTGGTGTTTCATCGCGCCATTGCTTCATTGCGTCTTTGCGTTGTGGACGGTGATGATCATTTGGCCCTCGGTATGGATTGGCAGGCCCCGGGCCAATTCGCCGCCGCTCCGGATCATCTCTT
>JAHDWY010000824.1 GCA_023384315.1 Candidatus Hydrogenedentota bacterium
TGTTTATCGCGCCCGGGAATCACGACCCGTACACTACCAACTCACCGTATCGGACGGAATCGTGGCCGTCGAATGTTACGATCTTTTCAACGCCGGCATGGCAGCGCGCGGACGTGAAAGACATCTCGCTTACCGTCCACGGCTTTGCCTTTGACAGTCTGGACATATCCCAAAATCCGTTTGGCTCCCTCCAGATTCCACAGGACGGGCGCGTCCACGTGGCTCTCGGCCATGGATCCGAGATGGGCTCCATCCCGCCCGGGAAAGACGCCTATGCACCGTTTCGCGCGACCGACGCGACGCCGCCGGGTCTGCGCTATCTGGCGCTGGGCCATTTTCATGGCTACAAACAGGTGCCCGGGCCCTACGACGCAACGGTTGCCTACTCGGGAGCGCCCGAAGGCCACGGATTCGGCGAAACCGGTGAGCGATGCTTCCTCGAAGTGGAAATCGATGAGAAGGAAGTCCGGGTTCGACCGGTAACCGGGAACCGCACCGTGTACGTGACGTTCTCCGTGGATTGTTCCGAATTCACGAACTCTCAACAGATCATCGACGCCATACGCGAACACCCGAAGCCGAATAACCTTGCCGTGGTGGCGCGCGTCACCTTGACGGGAAACAACAGCCCCGAGTGGCGCCATGAGATCGCCGCCATACGCGATGCGTTGACGGACCACTTTGAGTACCTGGAACTGATGGACGCGACAGTGGAACTCGAGGACTACCTCTTTCTCGCTCGCGAACACACCAGCCTGGGCGCCTTCATTGCCATGGTAAACGCCGAATTGGACGATACGCCAGACCTCGGGCGGCGACAGATGCTCTTGCGCGCCCGCGAAGTTGGCCTGGCCGCGTATCGCGGGCGAGATCTCGCCATTGAAGGCGCGGAGGGCGAGTAGCGGTGCGCCTCAAGCAACTCTGGCTGGACGGATATGGCCGATTTACGGACCGCGCGATCGAACTTGCGCCGGGCCTACAGGTAATCCTGGGGCCGAACGAGCAGGGTAAAACCACCGTGCGCTGCTTCGTCGGTGACATGTTGTACGGGCAGAAGCGAAGCGCGCAGCAACGCTTATACGATGACTCGAACGAGTTGCGCCGGCCTTGGTCGGAAGCGGACACCTACGGCGGCCGCATCGTCTATGAGCTGGATGGCGGCCGGGAGATCGAGGTCCAACGGAGTTTCGACCGAAAACGGGAGTCCGTGTCGGTTTTCGACCGCACCCACGGACGCGATATCACCGCTGAATTCGAGCGCCTTCGGAACCGGGAACCCAACTTCGCCGAACAACACCTCGGTTTGTCAAAGGCGGTCTATCTCAACGCCGCGACGATTGGCCACCTGACGCTCGACGATTTGGGAGATGAGGATGCGCTGACGCAAATCCGTGAGCGAATTCTTGCGCTCGCCGATTCATCTGAAGAAACCGGATCGGCTGACATCGCGCTGAAACGGCTCGCCGAACGCGTTGTAAAGATCGGGAGACCGGCGGCCCACTCCAAGCGGCCGTTGCCGATAGCCCAAGCCCGCCTTCGAGGTCTGGAAGATGAACTGCGCATCGCACAGGTTCGGCGGGGAGAGTTGCGGACGCTGGAAGCACGGCGGCTTGCCGTGCTGGAGCAACGCGATGCCGTTGCGGAGCGCCGGGCGGAGTTGGAAGAAGAACTGGCCCAACTGGAGCGCCAGGAACGGGTGGAGCGCCTTGAAGAAGCGACGCGCCTGGCAGCCGCCATCGACCGGGCTACGCAGGAATGCTTCGCCCTCGGTGCGGTGCGGGACTTTCCCCTCGAAGTGAACGCGGACGTGCAACGCACCGCAAACGCAGTCAGCACCACCCGAGCACAGGTAGAACGAACGCGCAAGGAGCGCGAAGATCTGCTGCATCAACTTCGCGAAGAACGGGACCGGCTCGGGCCTTTGGCCGACGAAGCGTTCGCCGAAATCTCGGAGGAGACCGAATCGGAACTGGCCGAACACGAGAGCGTCATCGCCCGGCTTCAAGAGCGCCTGGAAGCGACTGAC
>JAHDWY010000825.1:0-1531 GCA_023384315.1 Candidatus Hydrogenedentota bacterium
CAACGGTTTCGATGCGCTCGTCGAAGCTGCGTTGAGGTTCCTCGTGCGGGCCCTGAGCCACGAATTCCTCGATTCGGAGCAGGAGCTTTTCGATTCGGGTGTCGTATTCTCCCTGTTCGGGATTAAGAATGTGCGCCTGCGCTTTGAATAGCGGGCGTATCGAGGCGGGCACCTCCTTTTCTCCTGGCAACCCCGCCCGGTCAACCAGCACAGGAATGATGGGGATATTCTTGGCAATTGCCGTCTCAATCTCGAAGCGGAGGACATCGTGAGGGTCGTCGAGCCGGCGGACTCGGCGGCCTGTCTTCTGATCTAGGGGCTCGAGCCATTGAGAGCCGATGATCTCGACAAATACGCCACACTCTTCCAGGGCGTCGGTGATCCTGTCTCGCCAGTTATCCCCGGACTTGATGCCGGTGAGATCGAAGAAGACATTCTCCGTTCGGAAGCGCCGGGCGATGAACTCATGGATCATGTGCGCAACGCTCGTCGCGTCGTCTCGCCGATAGGAGATGAATATCTTCTTCATGCGCGATCCCACCCCTCAGTGTGTCACGCGGTGGACAGACTCCTGACCGCCAGCGGATGCATCGGTAATGACAATACTTCCGCGTTCCGGATACTTGATTGGCCCCGCAGCGACCCCTGAACTGCCGCCATCAAGAGTATGGTCGAGTGGAATTTATCTGTCAACCGCTTCGAGAAATGAGTAGAAGGGCTGATTCGCGAGCAATTGCTGGGCAAACCGTTCGTACCCCGCCGCGATAGGGTGGCTGGCGTCGGCGTACAGTTCGCTCGGCAGCGGCGCGGGCGCGGCGTACGGCAGACCGCGCGATTCAATCCACGCGACCATGCCGGACCGTAACGTCCGGTACACGGTTTGGCTTTCGGGCGTTAACATGTGCTCGTTGAAGGGCCCCAGGATGACGAACACCTCGTTGCCTCGGCGCTGGAGCGTTTCCACGGTTTCGCGGAAGAATCGCCACTGCAGGGAATCGTCAAGCGCAACCCAGTCAAAATCCTGAAGCCGCAGATCGCGCTGCTCCCAGGGAACCGGATCGCTTGGCGGGCTGTCGCCGTCGGTGGGCAAGTCTCCGGTCAAGGGCGCCAGCGGATTCGCGTAGGGCGAGTCCATGGTCCACACGGGCACCGCTTGGTTGCCGTAGTAGGCGATCCGCAGGTGGGCCGTCCACGAAAGGAACGACGATTCGCGGTCCACAACCACGGCGAGCCGCTCCGCGAAAGGCGCATTGTAACTCGGGATCTTCGGATAGAACTGGGGCACCAGGTCCGGGTGGTTGAATCGGCGCGCTCGCTCGTCGCGAAGATCGTGGCGCAAGGAACTGAGCCAGAGAGGATTCAGGTGGAGCACGACCTTCCGGTCGCGGATCGCCTCGCCGTAGTGGCGGACCAATCCGGCCAGCGCTACCGGATGGCTTCCGTTTACGCCGAGATTCGCAAACCGTTCGATGCCAAGTGACGCATTGAGATAGTGCGACAGGGTGTCGTCTCCGACGACGTATTGTCCCCA
>JAHDWY010000825.1:1541-2024 GCA_023384315.1 Candidatus Hydrogenedentota bacterium
CTACGGAATCTCCAATGATCGGAATTTGATCGGTCGATGCCACCTCGCCGGCGTAACGCTCGTAAATCCAGTAGTCGTTGCTGAGCGCGTAGGGAATCCGATAATCCGCATCCGGCGCAAACGCCTCGACCTGCATCCATGCGCGCGGAAGGAGAAAGTAGCCAATCGCGAGGATGATAACGGCAATAGCCCACTGCCGTGCGGTCAGGCGCAACGCGTTAGAAGCGAATGGCGCGCCGTCCGCTTCTTGCCTTGGGTTGTTGCTCGAATCCATCTCTTGGTCCATATGTTCCGTGTGCCCGATTTAAAACTGAAAGTAGATGAAGGCCTGATCGCTGGACGCCGCGAAGAGGGCGACGTAAACCAGCATGAACACCACGCCGGCGATCCGTATGGGGGCCCAGTCGAGGACGTGCTTGGCGCGGGACTCATACATAAACTGATAGCTCCAGAGCACCAAAACAAGAAACAAGGCCAGCAGCG
>JAHDWY010000826.1 GCA_023384315.1 Candidatus Hydrogenedentota bacterium
GGGATCGCCTGGCCCATGCGGTACGAGTAGCGGTCCTTGATCGTAGGGAGGCGAGTCTTGCGGGCGTAGGTGAAGTGCACCTTCCCTGATTCGGTGAACGCGTGAAAAACTCCGGCCTGAGGATTATAGGCCCAAACGTTGTTCGTCGGGAATGGCTCCACACTGCCGGAGACGAGGTTCTGCGCGTTCAGCACGTCGAGATGGTCGGCGCTGAATCCGAGGATAGCCGAGGTCCGGGCCGCAAGCTGGATCGTGTCCTGGATGCCGAAGGAATAGGTCTGATCGCGGAACGTGCGCGGCGGTTCGCCAAGATTGCCCTCGCGATGGGTGTCGTCCTTGAAATAGAAGGAAGCCTTGATGGTCTGCCGGTTTCCGGCCTTGGCTCCGAATTCGGTCGTCGTTCCGTACGTGTTGTCATCGTAAGGACTGATGAACGACGAAGGCAGCGTCTGGCTGTTGTAGTTCGCGTTGTCATACGCGTAGAGCAGGTTGTCGAACTTGTCGTAGTAGAACCGCGCCCGAACGTACCCCGTTTCTCCGAGGGACTTGTTGCCGATGAAGTAAAAACTTTCCTTGTCCCATTGTGGCCATTGCCAGAACCTCGGCCGCACGGTGGAATCGGTCCCTGCATAGGGAGGATTCCCCTTTTCGCCCGTCTGTTTGGCGTAGGTGAATGTGTACTGGTCACGGTCGTTCGGTGTCCACGCGGCGCGGATACGCCCCTTGTTGTCCGTTTGATAGGCGTTTCTGCGATCGCGATCCGGCTGCAAAGACACCGTCTGGAAATCGCCGGATAGCGGAAAGTAGTCGCTGCTAAGCCAGGCGAACCCTCCCTGGAGCCAGAACTTGCGAAATCGCGTGCCGGCATTGATGAATCCGTGTACCTGGTCCCCGGAGGCGTAACCTGTGCCCAAGTCGAGATTGAGCTTCTTTACCGGTGCCTTCGAAATCATATTGATCGCACCGCCTATGGCATTGGGGCCATACAGCGGCGACGTAAATCCTTTTGCGACCTGGATCTCGCTGACGTCATAGGTGAGGAATCGGTCGAGATCGACGTATCCGTCGTACGGTACGTAGACGGGAATTCCGTCCATGTACAACGGCACCTGGCGGAAGTCGAACCCGCGAACATAAACACCGCGTTCATTCCGGGGACCGATGCGCTGAATGGTTACACCCGGCACGAGATTGAGCGCATCGGCTGTTTTCGGAAGATCGCGCAAGCGGTAGTCCGACTCCTCCAAGGTCGAAGCCGTGGGAACTTGTAGCGCGCTGGCGGTAACGTTCACCTCGATCCGGCCGGCGTGGAACACGCTTCCGGGACGGTTGCGCTCCGCCTCTTCCAGCGCCTCGCGGAGACTTGCCACGTAATCGACGAGTTGCTGATGTCCCGGTTGTCCGTCCGGGAAAGCCGGAAGTTTCACGCCTCCGTCCGCCCGTCCATTTGCCCAGGCGGCAATCTCGCGATGCAGAGAGCGCAGTTCGGTTTCCGCGCTCGCATCGTCATTCGCCTTGAGACGGGCGTCGATGGCCTGCAACGCCGTCAACCAGTCGATGATGGAACTCCCCTGTTGCGGATAGACCGCCGCAACGGACAAAAGGAACATGTAAAGTGAGAGCGCAATATGCTTCATGGTGATCTAAAGAGATAGTGTCGTGTTAACAATACTAAACGACAAATGTCATGCTAACATAGCGTAGTATTTTTATAACGACTTATGTTTGCTCACTGGCGCCCAGCAATCACTCTGTTCGTCCTTGTCGCCGCCTCCTCTTTTCCCCTCCAGGCGCAATCGACCAAAGCCGAGCTTTTCGGCACGGTTCGCGACCCGGGCAACCTTTCGGTAAATGATGCGATTGTGGAGTTGACGAACACCGGAACGGAGACGAAACTCTCCGTAGCTACGGATATCAACGGCAACTACCACTTCTTCGCACTGCCGGCGGGAACCTATCGAATCTCCGTCGCCAAGGAAGGCTTCACCACGCTACGACGCGACGGCATCGCC
>JAHDWY010000027.1:0-10560 GCA_023384315.1 Candidatus Hydrogenedentota bacterium
CGACGAACTGTTCGGCGGCGCCGGGGTACTCTCCACAAATGAGCAAGTTTCCGGAACCCAAAACTACCGGGTGTCCAGTGAAATTGAACAGTGTGGCAATAACGATGCGCGAATCCGCCTCGGTGATTTTCAACACCCCGACTTCGGGATCGACAACCGTATCGTTGTTCTGCTGCCGGTTGCGGGAAAAGTACTCGAGCAAACCCGCGCCATAGGAAAGCTGCGCCGGGCGAAGCTCAGCGTAGGCCTCGACAATCGCATCCGTTAGTGCGTCTCGCATGAACGCGAACAGCTCCGGATTGTGGGGGCCGCCAAACAGGGACTGCTCGGAGAACCCCGCGGGGGCGGAATGGTTGTGCGCCGCGGACAAGAGACTATGTTCCGGTTTCAGGGTTGTACGCGAAGCCGCTGTTTCCCGAACGGCATCCGCCAGATTGCGAGGCATCCAAAGCAGGTCCGTCGTGACGACAGCCACGGCATCATCCTCCGTCGCGCATACGAGCGCCCGCGCAAACACCGGTGACTTCACTCCGGTAAACGTCTCGGTGCGGTCGAAGTAGCCTCCCATGCGAGTCGGAAACGGCGGGACGATACTCACTTTCCCTGCGCCAGCCCGCAAGCTGGCGCGGGATTGCACAACTGACGTTTCCTGGGCCAGTGAAAAGAGGGTAGCTCCAAAGAGGGTAAGACTGAAGATGGTGAGCCGGGTGATTCGCATGATCATTCGCTCCTATTGCGGCGGGCCACGTCGCAACTCTACGCCGGGAGTGTGCATTCATCAAGTCCTTTCGCTCCGGTAGCGGAAAGCCTTGAACAAACGGGGCGGGATTGGGGAAGCGGGAGTCGCCCTTGACTAAATCATTCGTTTAATCTATTTTAGTCGTATGAATAAACCATTGGAGCGTAAAAGACCTGGCGAAGCTACCCGGACTCGCATTCTCGATGCGGCGGAACTCCTGTTCACTGCGCACGGCTACGATGGTACGTCCACCAGGGCCATTGCCGATGCGGCACCGGCGAACATCGGTCTCCTTGCCTACTATTTTGGTTCCAAGGAAGGCCTATTTCGAGCCGTGATCGCCCGTTGGATCGATAAGACTATGGATTACTTTAATCAATCGATCAATATAAATTCCGATACCGTGCAATCCCTTGGCGAACTCTTGAAATGTTTGGCTCAGGTTTCCCAACCGGTCATGGCGTTGGCCGTGCGGGAATCGCTCGTCTGCGCCCACACACCGGTGTCCCAAGGCGTGACGTCGCTTCTGGAGGCTCCTCGGCTGCTTATTCAGGAGCTTATCGCTGCGGGAATCCAACAGGGGCGATTCAAACCCGTTGACGGTGATGCGTTCTACCGCGCAGCCATGGGCGCGCTGGCGACCGCCAGCACACCGTCAACCTCGACGGGGGGGCTCGTTCAAGACGGCGCGATAGATTTTGCGGTTGAACTCCTCGTCGCGGGGATTCGACTCGATGCGGCGGGCCCGCTAACGGTCACCCCTGTGGCGGATGGTGGGCGATCAGGGTCTGGGAGCGAACATTCAACGATGGCATCGCCCGAGGAGGACGAAGACCCCTTCGAAATCGGGATGATAGATTGATTGGACTAGGCACTCTGCAGTTGGCGGCCATGCCCCCTCGCGCCGCGGCAATGAATCTATCCGCCGGGTGACGTTGCGACCTGCATGGCATAGCTCCCCTGGCGAGGCACCTCGCGGGGCAGGAGGAAAAAATTTCCCCATACGTCTTGCGTGAATGGGGTCAACATGGTACGATAACACAAGTTATGATAACCAACCTAACCTGAGCCCTACATATTGTGGATCTGCTTCCACAACGCCGGCGAATGAGGGGTGAGGAGTCCGGTTCCATTTCTTGCGGAGTGAGCAGCGGCGATGTCAGATGATCGACCGGATAACCCGGAACAGACGTTCCCCACGCGCGACACTGATCCGCTCATCAGTCAGGACGAGTTGGACCGCGCGATCGCTGCGGCACACGAGGCTGCTCGAAAACACCGCGCAGAGACCAGATCACCCGAACCTGCTGCCATGCAGGAAACGGTATCTCCCCCCACGATTTCAGAGCCGCTGCCGCCGGACAGAGGAATTCTCAAGCAGGAGGAATTGAACGACGCCATTCGGCGGCACAGTCACGCACAATCGGCCGCCGCTACGCTTCCAGCGGCGATCGATCTGGAGACGCAGGAACGGGATGCGGCAGGGGTGATCGAGCCCCCGGAAGCGGTGGGCCAGGATGAGATCGATCGGATGCTCGCGGCCATCGGTAACAGCGAGCTTCTGGGCGGGGCGCAGGATACGCGCGAACCCGCGGGTGTGGATCGATTCGATTCGGCAACTGGCGAAGCGCCGGATGTGCCCGCCGATCGTGGCAGAACCACGGTCACCCAGGACGAGTTGGACCGCGCGCTCGCGGCGAGTCGGGATGCCGTTGCGGAAGCTCGCGCCGAAGCCCAATCCCTCCCGAAGGAACCGGCAAGGTTCGCAACTGCGCCACCGCCCGAAGTTCCAGCGAGGCCGCTTCCGGCCGACCTTGGCCCGATCAGTCAGGTGGAGCTGGATCACGCTGTCGCCGCGCACGACAAAAGCAAAACACCCGTGGTGGATTCTACCCCCAAGCTGAAGGAAGACGGGACGGCGGAAACTGATTCCGTGATCCAGGACGAAGGCGACCGAATACTTCGCGCAACACAAGAGCAGGAACCCCTGGAATCGCCGGTGGACTCGTCCGGAGTGGGATCCATTAGTCAGGAGGAGATTGACGAGGTACTCAAGGCCGACGCCGGGAATGAGGTTGAGGTTGCTCCGCCGAAAAACGAACTCGACGACTTCGGTCAAGTGGATCAGGACGCGATTGACCGGCTGATTCGGCAGGCGACCGGCGAGGTCACAGCGAAACACGAAGCGCAATCTCCGCCGTTGACGCCGGCGCAGGAGACCGGGCCGGACGAATCGCCGCCAATGCCTCAGAAGCCCGCGGATTCCCATGAGAATGTGCCGGCAACGGAGAATCGCGCGGAAGCGGTAGAGCCGGATCGAGAATCCGAAGCCGGAAGCGCAGACAAAGGCACGTTGGGACAGGACGACATCGACAGTCTCCTGGCTGCGATGTCCGGATCCGCTCCGGCCGTGAAAGGGCCTGCCGAAGAGGATGAGCCGCCGGTCGAAGAATCGGTCGAACCCGATGCCGGCACTTCTCCGGCGCCGGAGGTGGAGGGCGAAGACGAGGAGCAACTCGGGCAGGCGGAGCTTGATGAACTGCTCGCGGCCTTCTCAACCGAAGATAAGCTTGTGAATCAGGGCCTGGACGATCGCCTTACCGAAAGCGATGCGGCCGATACTGGCGACATGGATGCGGAGGTCGCGCCGCAATCAGAACCGGCCGAAGCCGCGCCGCCACCCGAGCCGCTCGACGAGACGCCTGTGGAGACGGAACCGGACGTCGAGGATCCGGTCGCTCGGGCAGAGCGCGGCGCGGCGGAGTCGCAGGTGGGATCGGAGAACCTGGCGGCTGCAGTCCCCGAAGCGGACGAGTTGATCGAGTCCATTATCAGTGGCACGGGAGCAAAAGCCGCACCAAGTGCTTCCGAAAAACAGGATGACGCGGTTGACCTCGCGATCCCGTCCACCGAAGAACTTGACGCGACTATCGCAGAGGGCGCGCCTGTTGCGCCGTCAAGCCGTGACGACATGGTGGTGCAACTCGGCGACGAAGAACTGAATGAGGTTGACGTACAATCCCGCGGCCTGGAGACGGGCGACTACGAAGCCACGCCGGCGCTGCGGAAGGATTTCCGCCGATCGCTTCTGAAAGACCTTCGCTCACGGTTGGGCAAGGGCGCCGATTCGGGGTCGCTCAAAACGTGGAGTTCCCTTGCCGCGGGAATTCTGTGCGCCATAGGGACCTTCCTGTTTCTCCAGGCAAACCAGCACCGGCTGCCCGACATGAGCTTGCTGCCCGCGGCGCAGTACAGCGATCTCTCCGCGGTGTTACGCAACGCCCGGCAGTTGATCGACATGGAGGAGTATCAGGAAGCGGAATCGTTGCTCGAGCCGATCGTGAAGAACCGCGCGCCAAGTCCGCAACTTGCCGAGCTTCAGTATCTCCACATCGAGGCGAAGTACCGCCAGTTGCCCACCCACATCACGGATCGCGAGGCGGAGTCGATGCACCGCGCCATTGACGAACTCATCGCCCTGGCGCCAACGTTCCAGGGAAACCCGGACCTGTTGCGCTGGAAGGCGGGGCTCTATGAACGGAGCGGCGCCTTGGCCGCGGCGCTCAGCACCTACCGCGGTCTCATGACCGATTACCTCGATCAGCAACGCGGCGATGAGACGCTGATCCGCGCCGCACGGCTCGCCAGCGAGATGAAGCGCCCTGAAGAATCTCAGGAGTTTCTGGTGCGGCTGCTGCAACGTTTCCCAGCGTCAGCCTACGCGCCGGAAGCGAAGCTCCTGCTGGGCGATGCGCAGCGCGACGCCGGCGAGCTGGAGGATGCGCGAAAACTGTACACACAGGTGGCGCTGAGTCAGGACTTCAGCCCGGTCGGCGCGGAAGCCACGGCCCGGCTCGCGCAACTGGAGATCGACCAGGGCCAGCATGCGCAAGCCATCGAGGGTCTCGAACGGCGGCTGGAAACCGCGACAACGGTCGAAGGAAACGATGCGATCTATCTCTTGCTGGCGAAGGCATACCGGGCAAGTGGCGATCCGGCAAAGGCCGAAACCATTCTGCGCGAACTCATCAGCTTCTTCCCGGAATCGCCGCATACCGCGGAAGCGTTCGTGGAACTGAGCCAAACACTGGACGACATCGGCAATCGCCGCGAAGCGTTGCGGATCGCGTCGCATGCGTCGCAACGGTTTCCGGAAAACCCGGCCGTGCTGATCAATGAAGGCGAACTGCAACAGCGGGAAGGCAACGATGCCGGCGCGGCGCAAATCTACTTGGACGCGGTGGAAGCGGGAAGCGGTAGTCCCGCCACGCTGCTCGCCGCCGGGCACGCTTTCGCACGGGTGAACGAACTCGCGAAAGCGCGGAAGACGTTCGACCGTTTGATAACCGGGTTTCCGACGACGCCGGAAGCATTTGATGGCAGCATCGCGCTGGCTCAAGTGTTGCAGAAGCAGGGCCAGTCGCAAGCCGCGCTGGAACGACTAACGAACCTGGCCGAGGCGTCCGCGGGACGGCCGCAACAGATCGCGCTGCTTCAAGCCTTGGGCGATCTCTACGGTGAACTCGGGTTTCGCGATCGCGCCGCCGAACAGTACGAGGCCGTCGCGGCGATTACAGACGACGCGACGGCCCTCGCAAGGTCGGCAACGGCATTGATTGACGCCGGAGAAGCCGGACCCGGAATGGCGGTCGCGCGCCGTGTCGACGCGTCGGCGTTGGCGCCGGATATGGCCTACGATTTTCTGACCAATTTCGCAAAGGTGCTGCTCCAGATGGACACCGCGCTTGCACTCGAAAAAATGGAACAGGCCTACAATGCTTACCCCGATCAACGCACGGAAGAAGGCGACCGCGATTTGCTCAATGCCTATCTCGTAACGGGACAGACCGCGCGTGCGAGGGCGTTGGTCATGGACCTGTCGGGGTACGTGCGCGACAATCCGGGCGCGGGCCCTCGCCTTCAGCGCACCGCTATTCAGTGGGCGGATGCGCTCTACTCACGTGGGGACTTTACCGCGGCCGTCGAGGGCTACGCCCTTGCCGTCGAAGCCGACCCCGACGGAGCGGATGCTGCCTGGGCACGCTTCCAACAGGCGAACGCGTTGATGGAACTCAAGGAGTACGGGACGAGCCTTGAGCTTCTGGATGCTGTCGCGGAAAGTTCCGCGCCGTACGCGGAAGACGCGCGGCTGAAGGCGGAGTACGCGCGACTGGAGCAACGCTTGCGCGGAGAACGGCCGCAGCCGCAGTTGGGAGGATAGATCCCCTTGGCGCGCGAGGACAGTATCGTGGATCGACTGGTCAATTTCTTCGATCGGCAGATCGCCTTGTATGAGGAAATGCTCAAGGCTAGCGACACCCTGGCCACGGACATCGAGGCCGATGACTTGAACGCACTGGCTGTACAACAGGAAACATACAGCCGCCGCGCAAAACAGCTTGAAGAAGAACTCCGGATTCTGTCGCGCGAGTGGGAGCGCGCCGAAGGCGTCACCGATGCGGAGCGGCAGCATATCGGTGGATTGGCGCGTCACGCCGAAGCAATGGCAAAGCGGTTGGAATCGATCACAAACGATGCCGCAGCACAGGCCCAAACGCGAATGCAATCCGTCAAGCGCGAATTGGATGGGCTCCGGCGAGGGCAGCAATCCTTAACGAAATACCGTAGCGGAGACGACGACTCCGGCTACCTCGACACGAAGGCGTAAACCAGTCATGGCGGATGCAATGCCCAACCAGGACGTGGACATCAAGGCGCTGGCCGAAGCGTTTGAAGCGTTCAACCGTACGACGCAGACGATGGAAGAGTCGTATCGGCGGTTGGAAACGCGTCTTCAGGAATTGGACCGGGAACTAGAAACGCGCAATCGCGAGCTCGCGCTGACCAGCGATTACCTCAATTCAATCATGGAAAGCATGTCGGACGGCGTGATTGCCGTCGATACAGGGGAACGAATCACGACCTTTAACGGAGCGGCCAGCCAGGTGCTGGGGTTTCAGGCGGGCGATGTAGTGGGCAGCTATTTCCGCGACGTGTTCGGACGGGAATTCTCCGCACGGGATGGCCGCGCATTGCTGGACCTGCGCGCCCAGGATGGGCACACGGTGCAAGTCATCGAGCGGGACTCTCCCCTCTTCGGCCGCAATGGCGTCCGTATCGGCGCGGTGAAAGTGTTTCAGGACCAGACGGAGCTTGAAGCCCTGCGGTCGAAGATGCGCCAACAGGATCGTCTCGCCGCGATCGGCGAAATGGCGGCGACAGTAGCACACGAGATTCGCAATCCGCTGGGCGGCATTCGCGGGTTTGCGTCTCTACTGGCGCGCGATCTGAACGACGACGATCCCCGGCGGCGGCTGGTGGACAAGATCCAGATCGGCGCGCGGGAACTCGAGCGCGTCGTAAGCGAGTTGCTCGAATACACGCGGCCACTCCAACTGCAGGTACGCACCGTATCGTGCGCGGAACTCGTCGATGGCACGCTCGGCTACGTGGAACTCGGGAACCACCCGGTACAGATTAGAAACGGCATCCCCAAGAACCTGCAAGCGTTGGTCGACCCGGAAAAGATCCGGCAGGTCTTTCTTAACATCATTCTGAACGCCGTACAAAGCATAGACGGGCCTGGAGAAGTGCATATCACCGCCGAACCCAGGAATGCCTTGATAGCTATCGCGTTCAAAGATACGGGATGTGGCATGTCTTCAGAACAGTTGTCGCAAGTCTTTTCCCCGTTCTTCACGACCAAGGAAAAGGGTACGGGGCTCGGCCTGGCGGTCGCCTCGAAGATCGTGGAAGCACACAACGGATCCATTACGGTAGAAAGCAATCCGGGAGAAGGTTCGACGTTCTACGTGCACCTTCCCTGTGCGGAGTAAGTATGGCGAGAGCACATGTCCTCGTGATTGACGACGAAAACCTCATGCGTGAATACGTGGAGGAAGTCTTGACGCGCGCCGGCCACGAGGTAAAAGGCGCCGGGAGCGGGCGCGAAGGCATCGAACTGCTCGAAAAGAACGTGTTCGATGTGGTCGTGTCGGATTTGAAGATGGCGCCGGTCGACGGCTTCGAGGTGCTCCGGCAAGTTCGCGCCCACAGTCCCGGGACGCCCTGCATCATCATGACGGCGTACGCCACGGTCGAAACCGCCATCGAGGCGTTGCGCGAAGGCGCCTATGACTACATCATGAAACCCTTCTCGCCGGACGAACTGGAGTTGGCGGTGAACCGCGCCATCGAACGCGAACGCATGGCGCTCGAGAATCGCTACCTGCGCGACGAACTCAATCAACGCTACGATTTCGCGTCCATGGTTGGCGAGAGCAAGGCCATGCGCGAAGTGTATGAACAGATCAAGAAGGTGGCGGACAGCCGGGCCACGGTGCTCATCCGCGGCGAAAGCGGAACCGGCAAAGAACTCGTCGCGCGGGCGATTCACTACTCGGGCGCTCGCAAGGACCGGCCTTTCATCAAGGTGAACTGCGCGGCCCTCTCCGCGGGTTTGCTCGAAAGCGAGTTGTTCGGCCACGAGAAGGGATCCTTTACCGGCGCGCATGACCGCAAAATTGGACGCTTTGAACTCGCTGACACCGGCACGCTCCTGCTCGACGAAGTCAGCGAAATCAGCATGGAGTTGCAGCCCAAACTGCTCCGCGCATTGCAGGAGCGGGAGTTTGAACGCGTCGGCGGAACGCATCCCATTCAGGTGGACACGCGAATCATCTGCACCTCGAACCGCAACCTGGAAGAAGCCGTCGAGAAAGGCGAGATACGCGAAGACCTCTTCTTCCGGCTGAACGTCATCCCCGTGATGCTGCCACCCTTGCGGGATCGAAAAGAAGATATCCCCGCGCTGATGGATTATTTCCTGGAGCGCTTCGTGAAGGAAAACGCGCGTTCCATCAACGGGTTCAGCGAAGCCGCGCGCGCGTTGTTCATGGAATACCCCTGGCCGGGCAACGTCCGCGAACTGCAGAACGCCATCGAGCGGGCTGTCGTGTTGTCCTCGGACCGCACGCTCGAACCCAAGCATTTCAACCTCCACCAGTCCGTCGGCGCAAAATCCGGGGGCAACGGCACCGGACTGCGGCCCGGTAAAACCGTGGCCGAAATAGAGAAGGAACTCATCCTCCAAACGCTGGAGCACTGCAATCAAAACCGCACCCACGCCGCCGACATGCTCGGCATCAGCGTAAGGACGCTTCGGAACAAACTGAAGGAGTACTTCGGTTAGGGCCAAACTCGGAATGAATGGCTGCGGCCTGCCGTGCTATACTCTTTTTCCCGGCGCTTCTGAGGCGATACCTTGCACGCCCGCACGAAGTACTTCCTGAAGCGCCGGTAACGATCGCAAGGTCAACCGCGCACCTGCGCTTATACGATTACGGACGTGACCGCCAGCGGGATGAATCTACTCTCCGCTGCTATCCCCGTCGACAGGTACTGAAGAGCCATGGTTTGGTTCACCGAATTGTTTCAGGGCGAATCCGTCGCCAGCTCGGTGTTGATCCTTGCACTGGTGGCGGCCCTGGGTTTGGCCTTGGGCAGCCTCAAAATCAAGGGCATCGGGCTCGGCATTGCCGGGGTGCTGTTCTCCGGCCTCTTGTTCGGCCACTTCAAGTTTGCCATCAACCATGAGGTCATGGAGTTCGCCCGCGAATTTGGCCTCATCCTTTTCGTCTACACCATCGGCCTCCAGGTCGGTCCCGGATTCCTCGCGTCCTTGCGGAAAGAAGGACTGCCACTGAACATCATGGCGGCGAGCATCGTCGTGCTTGGCGCGGTGACCGCGGTGGTGATCGGTTACGCGGCGGGTATCGAGATCCCCGTCGTCGTCGGATTGCTATCCGGCGCGACGACCAACACGCCCAGTCTCGCCGCCGCGCAACAGGCGCTCATGGACTCGGGCGTCACCGGTCCGGAGGTGACGAAGATGCCGGGCCTCGGCTACGCCGTCGCCTACCCCTTCGGCATCATGGGCATCATCCTGACGATGCTGTTGATCCGGGCAGTCTTTCGCGTCAATACGGTCCAGGAATCCGACGAACTCCGCCAGCATCGCGAGCGCGCGATCGAACCGCTGGAGCGCGTCAACCTCATCGTCGAAAACCCCAACCTGGAAGGCATGGCGCTGGGCGAGATCTCACTCTTCGAGGAGTCCGGCGTGGTCATCTCGCGGGTCCGGCATGGCGAAGACCAGTTCATCGCGCAGGCCGACACCGTGCTCCATCTCGGGGATGTCGTCCTTGCCGTCGGCCCCCGGCCAAAACTGCACGCGCTACGGTTGCTCATCGGCAAAAAAACCGATGTAGACCTCTCTGCAGTACCAAGCAACATTACGAGTAAGACGCTCATCGTCACGCAGAAAGGCGTGCTCGGAAAGTCCGCGCCGGAGTTAGGATTGCGTTCAAAGTACGATGTGCAAATCACGCGCGTGCGGCGGTCGGGCGTCGAACTGCCAGTTAGTCCGGCGTTGCGGTTTCAGTACGGCGACCGGCTGGTGGCGGTCGGCGAAAAGCAGCGCATCGAACAGGTCGCCGCGTTGTTCGGCAACTCGGAGAAACGCCTCAACCATCCGGAGATCATCCCCATCTTTGTGGGTGTGGTATTGGGCGTCATTGTGGGAAGTTGGCCCTTCGAGATCCCCGGCGTACCGGCGCCGGTCAAACTCGGGCTCGCGGGCGGACCGCTTCTCGTCGCCATCGTGCTCAGCCGGATCGGCCGCATTGGACCCTTGGTCTGGTACCTGCCCAGCAGCGCGAACTTCATCCTGCGCGAGGTCGGGATCGTCCTGTTTCTCGCCTGCGTCGGTCTTAAGTCCGGCGACCGGTTCGTCGAAACGCTCGTGCAAGGCGACGGCCTGA
>JAHDWY010000027.1:10570-16015 GCA_023384315.1 Candidatus Hydrogenedentota bacterium
GGCCTGAAATGGATGGCCCTGGCCTCTTTGATCACCCTCGTGCCGCTGGTCACCGTAGGCATCATTGGACGGCTCTTCGTGAAGACCAACTACCTGACCCTCTGCGGCCTCCTCGCCGGCAGCATGACCGACCCTCCGGCCCTCGCATTCGCAGGCAGCGTCACCAACTCCGACGAACCCACCGTGTCCTACGCCGCCGTGTACCCCCTGACAATGATCCTGCGCGTGCTCTTGGCGCAACTCGTCGTACTGCTATTTTTGTAACTTTTTTGAATTTTGTGACTATATTTAGAAGTCATAATAATCAATACTTGCTATACACACACTCTAAATCGTTACTTAATTAAGATAAATTTCCATATAAGTGTAATCTATGACTAATAAATACAGTCGAACAATGCAACTAATAAATTATCCGACTTCCAAACGGAGTTCCCCGACTGGCGATAACTTAACTGAATCTGAAAAGCGCACTTCGCAACGCCCCCCATCGAAGCGGGCCGTCGCCCGTACCGGTTCGCCCTTGAGGGTTACGCGCACGCGATTGCCGCTCAAGTTGTCCGGGCATTCAACCGTCACCGTCGATAGCAGTACCTCCCCGTAGCGGATATCGATGCTATTTCGTTGGCTGCGTCCGGTCCTCCGCTGGGCAACCGTCCCCCAACCCGCACCGCCGGTGAAGAACCCCTTGTAGTTCTCGGGCGTAATCCGGGGCGAGAAGGACAGTGAACCGGTGGCGGCGTCGTACACGAGCCCGGCCGCGGCAGTCATCAGCGAATACGAGGACATGGCGCGGGCGTAGTGGCCGCCACATTCGATTTCCGACCAGGGGTTGCGCTGGCTGCCGGTATACCGCTCCCGCGCGCCGCGAACGATTTGGAGTCCTTCCTGCACCATGCCTTCGTGGATGAGGCTCGCGGCGACGTGATACTCGAGGCCGGTCCAGACTTCGTCGCAGTAAAGGATCGGCCGCTCAAGCCGTCCGCCCTTGGGCCACGTGCAGGTGAGCAGCCCTTTCTCCGTCCCTTCCGCGAACACGCGTTGATGGTGTGCGTGATCGGACAAGTCGGCCCGCCAGCAATGCTGGTGAATTGCTTTCAATGCCTGCTTCACATGCTGCTCCGGCAGCACGTACCCCAAGTCAAGAACGAAGGCCCACCACTGCCCGAGCAATTGATCGGTGTGGCAACCCTGCCCATAGCAGTTGCCGTTGTTGTACGTGGCATCGTCCGCGCCGGGAGCATCGAAGATATTCTCGTAGTACTCGCCGTTCCAACAGGTCTGGTCGTAGCCGTCGCGTCCCAACTCGAAGCGCGCGCGGAACTCCTGTGCCGTGTCGGCTTCGTTCATCACCTTGGCCATTTCCTCCGCGGCGCGGAGCGCGGCGAGGTACAGGGTCCCGATGAAGGTGTTGCTGCCGTACAAGTGCGTGTCGTACGTGTTGGGCTGCTCGCCGCGAATCACGCCGGTGCCCTCGGGGTCGTGATAACGCATGATGTACCGCATCAAGGTCTTCGTGCGCTCCCACACAGACGCCAGCCACGCCCGATCGCCCTGTTGCCGGTACTCGCGGTACGTCTTCAGCACCGTCCCGAGTTCGCCGTCCAGCGCGGGATGGTGTGGACCGCCAATCTCAAAACCGAGACGCGGCAGCGACAGGGGCAGCACGGTGCGATGCGGGATGTAGTGCTCCTCGGGATGCATCTGGACCAGCAAGTCCGTCTCGCGCACGTTGCGCTCCAGCGCGGGCAGGAAGAACGCGGTGGACATGGCGTAGTTGTACACGTGCGTGCAGTTCATGGGACAGCAGCGGTCGGACCCTTCAAAACCGCCGACCGTGCCGTCCTCGAGCCAGACGTAGATGGGCGACCGCATGATGGACGCGTTGGCGGTGACGCAGTCGAGGTAATAGCGCGGCAGGGTGCTGTTATAAAAGGTCGTGTGGAACGTGTGTGTCTCTTCGGCGAGCCGCAGCAGATTGGCCGCAATGTAATCGACGACCTCATCCGCGCTGCCAAACCAATTGTTATACTGATTGCCGAGCCGGTGATCGTACTGATAACGCGGCGGACCCCAGCCGTAGTTCTCGTCACGCGTGCGATTGGGAAAATGCCACGCCAAGGCGACCGTGACGATCTTCTCTTCACCCGGTTGGAGCGTGTGCGTCGTCGCGATGGCGCCGCTACAGGAACTGCCGGGCGTGCTCGGTCCATCCAACGCAGGCGCCATGGTGCCGTTCGCGAACGCTTCCCACAACGAACCGAAGTCCGACCATTGCGGACACGCGCTCATCTCGCCATCGTCGCCGAGCAATGCGAGCGCCATCGTTCCGTACAGGATCGCGTCAGACGAATACCCCGTCATGGGTTGGTACGCATTGCCCGTGGCGAGGGCGGCCAGGTTCCCAAGGATCGTTTTGCGATCGGAACCATCCATCCATCGATCGGGCAGCCCATTGCACACGATCAGCTTTCCGTTGCCGTAACTGCCGGACACGACCAGCGGCGTCCCGTCTTCGGTCTCCAGCAACCGTTCCGCGCCGCGTTTCAACCAATCCAATCGGAAGTTCAAAAACCCTTCCGCGTTCACGCTGGCCGTTTGAATGCCGTTTACGACAGGCCCTTCCATACGGACTGGCTGCGGCGCGTCCGCCGGACGCACGCGGAGGAACCGGAATGGCAGCGCCTCGCGGAATCGCTTGGCCAAGGCTTTGTCCATGGAATCGGCGCGGGCGGAATCGCTGAAGACGATGCGGTCGACGAGGATATGGCCCCATCCGCCGGTGTGGCGATCGACGATCTCGATTTGTGCCTGTTTGCCGGCATGGGCCTGCACGTCCCAGGTAATCTGCCGCAGCTTTTCCGTGTTCTCGCCCGTCGCGGTTTCGACGATGGACCCATCGACCACCAGATTGACGCAAGTCTCGCCGGGATGGTTGCCGCCGCCCACGAGGAGATGAATGAATCGCCGTTCGATGGTGAACGTATGTGAAGTGGCTCTCCCTTGCGTGCCGTCGGTGCCGTTGAACGTATTGACGAAGTACGTGCCCTGCCATCCGCTCACGGTCTGCTGGTTGGGCTGCGTGCCGGTGACGGGCGCATCGCCGAAACAGTTTCCCTCGATCGTCCAGTCGCCGTAGGTACCCGATTCCCAGTCCTCGAAGACTTCAGTCGTGTCGTCGCCCTCGTCACGGCCAAGGTGGGCGAGCAGCGACTGGTCATCGTTCGTCAGCACAAGCGACGCGCCCGCCTCGACCCGATCGAGAAGATTCGACAGTACGGTCGGGGACAACGATCCGCGACGGTCCGCCACGAAAAACACGTCATCAGGCGCGGTTTCCTTCGGCAGCGGAGCGGGTTCCCCGTGGAAGACTTGCAGATTGCCGCAGTGGCGCATGGCGTGCGCGATGTCGCGGTGATTGGTGTACAGCCGCGCGGGACGTTCCAATCGATGCCCATCCCCCTCTTGCGAACGCATCGCGAGCACCGCCGCATTGTTGCGGGTCTCGATCGCGTTGACGTTCCCGCCGAGATCGACGTGGCGGAGATCTTCGATGCCACCGTAACCGTCCCAGCCAACCAAGTTCGGCGTGGACGCGAGCAGCGACGCCTCGATAGGTTGCTCCGTACGATTCCGCAGGTTGAAGCGGAACAGCACGGCGGGCAATCCGGAGTCTTTCGTATTGAGTGGAATGAAGGGACTGAAAGCCTCCAACTCCACGTCAACAGGCAGCATCTCGTCGTTGTAGCGGACCCATGCAAAGGGGTACTCGCCCGAGAAATCGATGGAAGCAACCGGCTCCGCGCCACCGGCGGCCTCGCTCTGTAGCAATCGGCATGTGGTCGATCCGTCCGCCGTCTTCGCGCGCACGGCGAAGAACGACCCGGGCACGTTGGCGTTGGTGTTGAAGTTGTTGACGATCTGCCAGGGATTCAGCGTGCCGTCGCCGCGCAGGTAGACCTGCCCCGCGCCGAAACCGCCGAGCGGCATGGCGATATGCTTCAGTTCGTCGCCGCGATAAATGCGCCGTTCCTGTTGATCGAGCAGCGACGCGTTCCACTCCGTGAGATCCGGTGTGGCTGCTCCGCTCTTCCCGACCAGGAAGGATGCCGCGCCGGCAGCTACCGCCGCCGTCTTGATGAACTCGCGCCGGTTCAAACCCGATGCGGAACTTTCGCCGCCGCATCCGCCTTTGCAGCAACAGGTATACCCCTTGGAATCCATGGCGTTTCTCCCCGAATTTACTCAGACTTCTATCGTGTCGGCTGCGTGGCGATGCGGCAAATCCCGCTGGCCCGCTTCGCCCGTTCAAGCGCTTCGGCTGCGGACGCGCCCGTTGCCAGTACATGACCGATGCGGTCGCGTGCGCGACAATCGCGGACATGACTGATGCTATCGCCCGGTTGGACTCCCACGTGGACGCACTCGACACCCGGCGCCTGGCGCGCGTCGTCGATGCCTTCAATTTCCGTGACGATCCCCGGCCGCGCATCGATCCAGCACGCGGCAGCGCCTTTGTTCTCGGGTTCGAATCGCGGCAACGATTCTCCGATCGCCACCCGAACGCTGGAATGAAGCGTGTCGACGCCGGTTGCGAGCGCGACAAGCGACGACTCGATCCGGGCAGCGCCCGTGTACGCGCCGATCTCGATCACGTAAGGCCCCGTGTCCGTCATGATGAACTCCACGTGGGCGGGACCCGTCATCATCCCGATGGCCGTGAGCGAAGCGCGGGCCATGGCTACGAGTGATCCCTGCGTGCTTGTGGTGACGTCCGCAGGCATAAAGACGGCCTTCGTGCAAGGATGAGCAGAATCCATGCGCTCGCGCCCGGCAATGGCAAAGACGTGAAACTCCCCGTCTACCTTGATACCCTCGACGCTGAACTCGGGGCCGTCCAGATAGGCTTCAATGATAACGACGCCTTGGGCAGAGTGCCGCTGCGCCAAGGGAAACGCGAGGGCCATGTCTTCCGTATGGTCGACGCGGCTGACGCCAAGGCCCGCATACCCGTCTACCGGCTTGACGATGACAGGCAAGCCAAGTTCGCGCGCGGCCCGTTCGGCTTCATCGGGATCGACGGCCTCGCGGTACGCGGGATTGGGGAGGCCTTTGGCGGACAGCGCCTGCCGAAGCGCCACTTTGTTGCGTGTCCGCGTCGCAGCCCAGGGCGACACGCCGGGAAGGCCAATCTCATTCGCGGCCTTCGCCACCGCGACCACCGCCTCTTCACTCGCGGCGATTACCCCGACCGGATCGCATACGGCCGCCGCGGACAGCACGTCCTCCACGTCGGAGATATGCCCCTCGACGAGTTCGTAGGCTTCATCCGGACTGCCCCAGTCCGTGCCGTCGTGCATGACGTAGGCGTGCAGACCCGTTTCGCGCGCGGCCCGGAGCAACTCGCGCCGCGGAAATCCGGCGATGAGGATGTTTCGAGACATT
>JAHDWY010000827.1 GCA_023384315.1 Candidatus Hydrogenedentota bacterium
GGACATGTCCGGGTTAGCCAGAATCTTATCCATGGTGACTGTGACCATTGTTTTCGCGTTCGTATGCGCGGGCTGTGGTTCGGGTGCGGACTCGCCTCAACCAACTGACGCAACGCCAGTCGCCCATTCGCCCGATCACGACCACGGTCATCATCACGAGGCCCCTCATGGCGGTGTGCTGATTGCGCTCGGCGACCACGTCGCGCACATTGAACTCGTTTTCGATGCGGAAAACGGCGCCCTGACCGCGTACGTTCTGGACGGCGAGGCGGAGAACGCTGTCCGATTGAGCGTGCCCGAACTGGAGATTGTCGTGCAACCGGAGACGGGAGACCCGTTTTCCCTGCGGCTTGAAGCCTACGCGAATGTCTTGACCGGAGAAACCGTGGGGGAGACGTCCGAGTTTCGCGGGCAATCGGATGAACTGAAGCAATTGGTTCGTTTTCATGGAAGTATTCCATATTTGACCGTTCGGGGTGTGGAATTTCGCGATATCCATTTTCGTTTCCCCGACGGAAATGAAGAATAGCGCGAATCTGGCGCAGAATTCGCTATACTGAGATCCGCGCTAGGGAAGGAATTGGGCAGTCATGAAACTCTGGAATTGCACCGTCATATCGCGCGCCTGGGCGTGCGTGGCCGTCATCGCAACAGGATTTGCATTTGCCGCGCCGGTAGCGGGCGCGCAGGACGATCCGAATGAGATCAAGGGCGCGCCGCTCGACGCTCCGCTGGAAGAAGATCCCTCCACTCCCGGTGGCCTGCCCGATGTGAAACCGTTGGGTCGCGCGCTGCCCCAGGAATCGCTGGACCTGTTGCAACAGATGGAAGGCGATCCGAAGAAGGACCCTTTCAAGTTTGAAAAGACGCGAGACGGCAAGTACCTGAAAGTAACCTTCAATGCGCTTGGTAGCTTTGAATACGACGTGCCCGATCCGGATGCGCTGTTGGCCAGTCCTGATCCCACCAAGCCGCTGAAGGACCAAATCCCGCAGCCCATCAAGAAACTCGATGAGAAGGACGTCGTTATTGTGGGTTTCATGGTTCCCGTGGAAGTCGATAATACGGGCAACGTGAAGTCGTTTGCGCTGACGCAGAATCAGATGTTCTGCTGCTTTGGTGTTCCGCCCGGCATGAACGAATGGGTCATGGTTTCCATGGCGGATCAGCCCGCGAAGTATTATTCCGATCTCCCCATCGCGGCCTTCGGCAAACTCGAGGTCGGCGAGGAGATCGAGGACGGCTACGTCATGAGTGTCTACCGCATGCAGGCACGGGAGATCCTGGACGTGCGCGAACTCCTGAAACGCGCCAAAGCCGATTCGTGATGCGCCAGGACCTATGAACGTCGATATCGTCGTCGTCAGCTACAACACGCGGGACATCCTCGCGACCTGCCTGCGCTCCATCGCTGCGACCTGCCGGAACTTCAAGCGAATCCGCACTATCGTTGTCGACAACGCCAGTACCGACGGCTCGGCGGACATGGTCCGGCGGGTGGCTCCGCGGGCGCACCTGATCGAGCTGGACCGCAACATCGGATTCGGACCCGCCAACAACCGGGGCATGGCCGCAGGCGACGCGCCCTACATCCTTTTTTTGAATTCCGACGCCGAGCTTACTGCCGGCGCCGTCGACACGCTTGCGAGCTTCCTCGATCGGCACCCCGATTGCGTCGCCGTCGGGCCGCGGTTGATCCATCCCGACCAAAGCTTTCATCCCTCCCTGCGGCGATACCGGACGGTCCTCCGCAACTTCTGGAACACAGCAGGCCTACACGTTCGCTATCCGCGCCTGTTTTCGTCTTTGCACGACTGGCTTCGGGAGGATGAGCATATTTCAGGCCACCGCGTGCATCTCATTTCCGGCGCCTGCATGATGATGCGGCGCGACTACCTGGAAAGCATCGGCGGCTTCGATGAGAACGTGTTCCTCTACGAAGAGGAGATGGACGTGTTGTTGCCTGCGAAGCGCAAGCGGAAGCAGGTGTGCTACTGCGGCGAGG
>JAHDWY010000828.1 GCA_023384315.1 Candidatus Hydrogenedentota bacterium
GGGAACCTGGAGATTGCTGAATGTTTCCACGACGACGTCTCGCAACATGCGGATGCGTTTGCGGGCAGTGACGATGTTTTGGCTGCCGGTGGTCGCGCGAATGTCGGTGACATGAAAGTCTCGTTCGTGAAACCAGCGGGCCATCAATTCCGGACAGCGGCCTATCGCTTCTGTCACAATCCGGTCCGCAGGGATGCGCGCAACCAGCGATCCGCCTTCGCAGAGAATGGACTGTGCGAGCCGAACCATTTCGTCCGCGGTGTCCCATTGCGTCAAATCGGACAATACGACCGTATCGACTTTCCCACGCCATCCGGCAGGTTCTTCCCGGTACGCCAAGTCGTAGGATCGCATTCGCTGTTCGCGCCGGGCGTCGCTTGGCGATATTCCGACGAGAAGTGTCACGCCGCGGCGACGTAGCGCGTATTTGGACGCTTCCAAATTCATTCCAAAATCCATGACCGTGCCAGGGATTCGCGGCAGATACTCGCACAAGGAATCACCGGGCTGACGCGGTGCAGGGGCTTCCTGGTCGAAGCCGGGGAAGTGCTTCCGGACCGTATCAAGAATCTCGCGTACGCGCTGGTCGTAGGTGTGCTTCTTGAGCACTTCATCTTTTCCGGCGCGGCCAACGGCTTCGCAAACCGCGGGATTGTTGAGGTATTCGCGCGTCTTATCGATCAGATCTTCATCGGACTCGTAGACGATCAGATGCTTCCCTTCTTCGAACAGATCGAGCAAACCATTGAACGCGCTGCTGCGGTTCGTGAGCAGAGGACATCCCATGGCGAGGGCTTCGAAGATTCGCATGTTGAGATCTTCAATGGCGGAATGATTGAAGGCCAGCCTTCCGCCGCACATGTGACGGCAATAATCCTCGCCGTGGACCCGTTCGAGGGCCTCGACGGAAAAGTGATCCGCAAGCAGATGCAAGAGGCGCGCGCGTTCGCGGTGGACGGGCATTGTGGCCGCGCCCACGAAGGAAATGTCGAATCGCTTCGGTACGTCCACCGGGTAATGTGCGTCGGGAGCGCAGGCCAACGGCAACCAGTGGACGTGGCGCGAACCGGTCGCGCGCAGGTACGGGATGTAAGCCCGTTGCGCGGCGAATACGAGGTCGTAGTGGATGGCCTCGTTGTATTCCATGAGACATTGCCACGTATCGATGCTGAGAAACACAGTAGGGCAGGCGAGGGAGGCGGTCTTCGTAAACATGGGAACGCCTCCGCCCGAGATGGAGACCACGAGGTGCGGGCGCCATCCCGACGGAAGAATTGCGTGCAGGTCGTCAACCGAACCCAAATCAACTTCGATATCGTTCGGGTCGACCAAATGCGCAAGGTGATCCCTCCCCCACCCCTTCAGGATTTCAGGGCCGGGATTGGGCCCGATGGTGATGACTTCACAGTGCCTGCGAAACGCGCGGACGTAGTGGCCGTGCCATGTGAAGGGATTGGCCTGACCTAAGATGCAAACTCGGATCGACATGGGTTGAACTTAGCCGATGGTAGCTGAGGGTGGATTATGGCAAGTGACGGCTTAGCGCTCCAAGCGGTCTGATCGCTCAATTGGTTAATGCGGCGGTTTGTGTGACACCGCCGGGCATCCACACGTACACGTTGACGGTGTTCCTCCCCCAGTCCAATGCATGGCGGTGCTTCTTGAAGAAGACATCAAGCCGTTGCCCCTTGATGGCCCCTCCGCGATCTTCGACCCGCCCGTAACCGTAACCGGGAACGTACATGATGGTGCCGAATGGATAGAGCGACGTATCTGCCGCGATTGTGCCAATGTCGGCCTGAGTGCCGCTGGCGGTCTGGCCGACCTTCTTCCGTTCGCCCTTGAGGGAGCCCGACGCGAACACGGGACGCCCCAGCCAATTCCGTTTCCATTCGCAGCACTTTTTGCAGGGGCAATACGCGGTGACTTCCATGGGCACGAGCATCGTGGCGGGTCCAAGGCCATTGTCCGTCGTGGTACAGCCCAAGGGCAAC
>JAHDWY010000829.1:0-1726 GCA_023384315.1 Candidatus Hydrogenedentota bacterium
CGGCTGACGATTGGCGCCTGCCCATGTTAAATTGCTGGTGAGCTACGCTGCACGCGTATACCGCCGGCCATGATTCCAACGTGCGCAACAACAAGAGAAGGAGTGTGTGTTGATGGATGTCACCGTGGTGGGCTCGATCGCCCTGGATACTGTGGAAACGCCGTCCGGCTTGAACGAGGAGGGACTCGGCGGCGCTGCGACGTTCTTCTCATTGGCCGCGGCGAACTATGCGCCGGTGCATCTGGTAGGCGTCGTCGGGGAAGATTTCCCGGAAGAGCATGTGCGGCTTCTGCAATCCAAGAAGATCGTTCTCGACGGCTTGGAACGTGCGCAAGGCAAGACCTTCCGCTGGACGGGCAAGTACCACGAAGACGTGAACAACCGCGACACGCTGGAAACGCAGCTGAATGTCTTTGAGCAATTTCATCCCAAGCTTCCGGCAGCGGCCTGCGAAGCGCCCTTCCTCTTCCTGGGCAATATCCATCCGAGTCTGCAGATTGAGGTCCTGGAACAAGCCAAACCGAAGTTCGTCGGCCTGGACACCATGAATCTCTGGATCAACATCGCCCAGAACGAGCTGCGTGAGGTACTCAAGCGGGTCGATGTGATCATCATCAACGATTCCGAGGTGCGCGACCTGACCGGGGAGACGAACCTGGTCAAGGGCGCCAAGGCGGTCAAGGCACTGGGCCCGCGCATCGTGGTCATCAAGAAGGGCGAGCACGGCTGCCTGCTTTACAGCGACGAGGACATCTTCTCCGCGCCGGCTTATCCCATCGAGGAGGTGGTTGATCCGACCGGCGCGGGCGATACCTTCGCCGGTGGTTTCCTGGGCCATCTGGCCGGAACAGGCAAAACCGACGCGGCGACCCTGCGTCAGGCGGTGATTCACGGGAGTGTGGTCGCTTCGTTCACCTGCGAGAAGTTCGGACCCGACCGCCTTGCGGAGATCGGCCTCGCTGACATCAAGGCACGGTTCGCAGAATTCAAGAAGCTGGCCGAATTCTGATACCAAGCGATTGCAGCAAATTGTAGTGCCGTGCTCGCCGAGCGCGGCACTCTTCATTTCCGCCAACTGACCACGTATCAGTACCCGATGGCGCAGCCATCCTTGCGCGGGTCCGAGCCGCCAAACCAGCGCAGCGGATCGTCCGCGCGCCAGATGCCCTGGTATCCGCCGTGGTCCGACTTGCCGCCCTGAATCGTGTGACCCATGTCCGCCATCTGCTGAATGACCGAATCGGGAATGTGGCGCTCGAAGGACACCACGCCGCCCTGTTCCATGCGCGACCCCGTCGGCTCGGAACTCCCGCTATGACGGACGCGCGGTTGTTCGCCCGCCTGCTGCACGGACATGCCGAAATCGAGCAGGTTCATCAGCACCTGCGCGTGGCCCTGCGGTTGGAAATCTCCCCCCATCACGCCGAACGAAAATACCGGATTGCCCCCCTTCGTGACGAACGCAGGGATGATGGTGTGGAAGGGCCGCTTGTGTGGTTCGAGCCGATTGCGATGTTTCGGGTCCAGCGCAAACAGTTCGCCGCGATTCTGAATCGGGAACCCCACCGACGGCGGCGCCATGTGGGATCCCCATCCGTAATAGAGACTTTGGATCAAGGAAACCATGTTGCCGTCCCGGTCGGCGGCCGTGAGATAGATCGTATCCTTCGATCCGTCCCACGCGCCGGGACTCACCGATGTGGAAGCGCGTTTCGGATCGATGAGT
>JAHDWY010000829.1:1736-1968 GCA_023384315.1 Candidatus Hydrogenedentota bacterium
CTCCACAAATAGATGCAACTGCTCCGCCGAATTGGGTTCGAGGGATGCGATGTCGAATTGTTCGAGCATGTTGAGAATCTGCAACGCCGCCGCGCCCTGACCGTTGGGCGGAAGTTCCCACACGTCATACCCGCGATAGCTCGTGGTAATCGGATCGACCCAATTCGCTTGGTGATCCTCGAAATCGCGTTTGGTAAATCTTCCGCCGACTTTCTGCGAGTACGCGACGATC
>JAHDWY010000830.1 GCA_023384315.1 Candidatus Hydrogenedentota bacterium
CACATGGGCCGTCCGTGGCTGTTCTACTTCATCTTGCCCTATCCCAACACGATGGCGTTGTGGCCCCAGTTCCGCAGCCCTCTCGTGTGGGACGTGTTCGCCATTTCCACGTACGGTACCGTGTCCGCCCTCTTCTGGTACGTCGGCCTTGTGCCTGACTTGGCGGGGCTGCGCGATCGCGCCAAGAACCGATTCGCCAAGATCGCCTTCGGTAGGGGCGCCCTCGGGTGGCGCGGCTCGGCCCGCCACTGGGCGCGTTACGAAATGGCCTATCTGTTGCTCGCGGGCATCTCGACGCCCCTCGTGGTGTCGGTGCACAGCGTCGTGAGTTTCGACTTCGCCGTGGGCATCATTCCGGGGTGGCATACGACGATCTTTCCGCCGTACTTCGTCGCGGGCGCTGTGTATGCTGGATTCGCGATGGTGCTCACGCTCGCGATTCCGGTGCGCAAGCTCTACCACATTGAAGACCTCATCACGATGAAGCACATCGACAACATGGCGAAGGTCATGTTGGTCACCGGACTAATCGTATTGTACGGGTACGCGTCGGAAGCGTTTTACGCGTGGTACAGCGGCAACATCTACGAGAAATACATGATGTTTACCAACCGCATGGGCGTCACCGGCGGCGCGAGCCACTACGCATGGTCCTACTGGGCCCTCATCTTCTGCAACGGCCTGGTCCCGCAGTTCCTCTGGTTCAAGCGGGTGCGTTATAACCTGTATATCCTCTTCGCCATCTGCATGGTCGTCAGTGTGGGCATGTGGCTCGAACGCTACGTCATCGTCGTGACGAGTCTGGCCCGCGACTTCCTGCCTTCGTCCTGGGGCAATTACCACGGAACGTTCTGGGATTGGGCGACCTACCTGGGCACGATTGGACTGTTCCTGTTCCTGTTCCTGCTGTTTATCCGGTTCCTGCCCATGATTTCCGTATTCGAATTGAAAGCCCTGTTGCATCAGCAAAAGCAACGGGAATCCCATAAGCAAGTCGAGGACCACTAAGGGATGCACGCTGAACACGAGATAGATTCCGACGGCCCGAAGGTGTACGGCCTGGTCGCCGAATTCGACGACCCTGACGTCATCTTGTCGGCCGCGCAGCGGACCTACAAGGAAGGATACCGGCAGTTCGAGGCCTACACGCCGTTCCCGATTCACGGGCTGGACGAGGCCGTCGGTTTCAAGAAGAACATGGTCGCTCCGCTCGTGTTGGCGGGCGGTTTAACCGGCGCGGCGTCGGGATTCCTGATGCAATACATCGCCATGGTGTTGCATTACCCGTATCTGATTGGCGGACGTCCCTTGATGAGTTGGCCCATGTACATTCCGATCACGTTCGAGATGGGAATCTTGTTCGCGGCCTTCTCGGCCGTGTTTGGCATGTTTGCCATGAACGGCCTGCCGATGCCGTATCACCCCATGTTCAACGCGCCCCGGTTCGACCTGGCGTCGCGCGATGCGTTCTTCTTGTGTATCGAAGCGAATGACGACAAGTACGACGAAGGCGAGACCCGCGTGTTCCTGGAAGGGCTGGGCGCGAAAGCGGTCTCGGTGGTAGAGCAGTGATGACGAACAGATTATCAGAGGCATTGTTCCAGCGCCCCGGACGCGCCCATTCGGTTCGCACATTCGTTGCGATTGTTGCCGTAATCGCGGCAGTCGCTGCGTCCGGGTGTCACCAGGGCATGTGGGACCGCGGCCGCATCAAACCGCTGGAGAAGGAAGCGTTCGCACCGTTTATGGACGATGGCCGGACCGCGCTGTCTTTGCCGGATAACGTCGTGCCCTACGGCGCGTCGTCCAATATCGGCGACTTCATGTATACGGGAAAGATCAACGGCGAATACGCCAGCGTCTTCCCGTTTGAAGTGACGCGCGAGGTCCTGGAGCGTGGAAAAGAACGCTACGCGATCTTCTGTGCGCCGTGCCACAGTCCCATCGGCGACGGAAACGGCAT
>JAHDWY010000831.1 GCA_023384315.1 Candidatus Hydrogenedentota bacterium
TACCCCGCGACGACGACCACCTTGCCCGCAACCATCACGTCCGTGGCGCGCTTGATGCCGTCGGCCAGCGACTCGCGGCAACCATACAGGTTGTCGAACTTGGACTTGGTCACCGAATCATTTACGTTGATGGCGCGGGTCAACAGGGTGCCGGCCTTCATCATGTGATACAGACGGTGCACGCCGGTCGTGGTTTCTTCCGAAACGCCGATCCAGTCCGTCACATACTCGTGCCACTTGTTCGGCAATTCGGCATGGACGCTGTGCAACAGCCGGTCCACGATCTCGACTTCCTGGTTTTCCGTGCTGACTTCCGGAAGCTTCCCGGTCTTCGAGAACACTTCCTCAAACTCGTACCCGCGATGGATCAGCAACGTGGCGTCGCCGCCGTCGTCGACGATGAGGTGCGGGCCGCTGCCATCCGGCCACGTCAAGGCCTGGAGCGTGCACCACCAATACTCTTCGAGGGTCTCGCCCTTCCACGCAAACACCGGGTACCCGGCCTTCGCAATCGCGGCCGCGGCATGATCCTGGGTGGAGTAAATGTTGCAGCTCGCCCAACGCACATCCGCGCCCAACGCGCCAAGCGTTTCAATCAGGACCGCCGTCTGAATCGTCATGTGAAGCGAACCCATGACCCGGTAGCCTTTCAACGGCTGCTGGGCGGCGTAACGCTCGCGAATCGCCATGAGACCGGGCATTTCCTTCTCGGCCATATCGATTTCTTTGCGGCCCCAATCGGCCAGACCCAGGTCGGCGACCTTGTAGTCCGCCTGTTTTTCGAGTGTCGCAGGACTCATCGTCTTCAATCCTCCTTGGATGTACGGGACGCAATCAGCGCCGGCCCGTCCGTTGCCATTCCTTATTTCTCGCGGTTCGCCAGGGAACCGGTGATGCACAATTCACAAACTTCCACGGTCCGGTCGATGTCCAGGAAATTCACTTTCGCACGCCGCCCGACGTCAACGTCCAGCGTTTGACCATCAACCATCGCTTTCGGCGCGGCCAACCCGCTCTCCGCGTTCTTCTCCGCCCAGTCAAGCGTCAGGAACGCCAGATTCACCGTCGACCCCATGATGTCGGGCCGCGCGTAATCCGGGTGGCCGACGGAGCCGAGGTAAATTTCGCCCGTGCTCAGCCCGATCCGGAGGTCATCGCCGATCAGCACCCGGCCCTCGGCGGCCGTCTGAAGCGCGCGCTCCGGATGACTCGTGCCCGAAAAGAAGGCGAGATACCGATCACCCATGTACTTCACGGGAATGCCGTCGTGCCGGAGCGTAATCTCGGTCAACTGGTAGAACAGGCCATTCGCCCAGATGGCGAAATCCCGGGCCTGCATATGCAACGACTTCTCGTAGGCGCCGGAGATGCTGCTGACGAGCACGCTCGCCTGGAACACGTCGACGCCTTCCTCGCGCGTCCCCAGCAGCCAATCCACGGAAACATCCAGCAGCTTGGCCAGAGGCCCGAGCACTGCGATATCCGGCGCATTCTCGCCGCGCTCCCACTTGGAGACGGCCTGTGGACTCACGTTCAGCGCGTTGGCGACATCCTGCTTTTTCAGACCCCGCTTCTCGCGTTTCGATCGGTTTCGCTTCGCCAAATCTGATAGCAGCATTAATATCACCTCGGACTGCCCGTACCCGTTCAAAGTCTAGAACATCGCACCGCAGATGGCAATGACGCATTCGTTGTTCCCGCTCCCCGGGCGGTTGTATGCGCTTTGAAAACATGCCCTTACCTATCGCGAGCCTAAAGCCGGGTGTTGTCGATTCCTTCCCGTGAGAAGCGTGCAGAACTATGCGGGGTCTAGAAGAAAAGCCGCGGTCTCCTTTGGGCAAATCGTGCGCGGCTGCACGGATAGTCTTCCCGGAGGACCCGCCAGATAGACGTACCGACCGGTAGTGTACCGATTGCTGGATCGCCCATTCCATTGGATGCGTGGAAACCTGCT
>JAHDWY010000832.1 GCA_023384315.1 Candidatus Hydrogenedentota bacterium
CGTTATTCGGTTTTGGGCGGGAGACAACGTGCCTTGGTGGCTGAACGAGGGGCTCGCGGAAACGTTCTCGAACGAGGTCTCCAGCGCGGACAGCGCCTTGCTTTACGATGCCTATCAGGCAGGCTTGCTTTTTGCGCTCGGGGAAATGGAGGAGAGTCAATTGAAGCGCCTCGACGCGGATTCGCTCTACCTCGCGTACCGGCAGGCCCATGCGACGGCGAGCTTTCTCTGGAACCGTTACGGTCATCGTGGCATTGCCGGGATCATGGAGCACCTCGCGCAAGGCGAACCGGGTGAGGACGCGCTCATCGCGACGTGCCGGTTGAACTACGCCACCCTGGAACGCGAGGTCATCAAGAACTTGGGCCGAACCCTATCCCAGCGGTAGAACTATTCTCGCCGATCGACCACGAAACGCGACCCCTGCAAGTGCTTCGCCGCGTTTTTGACCTCCGACACCCGGCCGAACAGTTCGGCGATATGCTTGACGTGAGACACGGTCGTATCGACCGCGCCGATGGAACACGTGACCAGGGGATACCATTTCGGGTTGCCCTGGCGATCGATGGAATCAATTCCGCCCCGCTTTCGGTCATCATCGTCGTAGAAATCGGGCACGATGGCATCGAACGAAGCTATGATCTGTTCGCACGCCTCATTCATCAAGCCCGCGGGAGTAACGAACACGAAATCGTCTCCGCCCACATGACCCACATGTGTCCGGTGCTCGTCAATCGCCCGGACCGTATTCACTAGAATCCGCGCAGTCATCCGAATGATCTCATCGCCTCGCGCAAAGCCGTACCGGTCGTTGAACGATTTGAACCCGTCCAGATCCAGGTAGGCAAACGCAAAGGGTTCCGCGGCGCCGAGCCTGCGTTCGGCCTCGTGCCCGATCACCAGATTGCCGGGAAGCCCTGTAAGCGGGTTCGCGTTCACATCGCGCATCGCGCGAGACCAGCACAAGTGGATGCGCGCGAGCAGGGCCTCACTGTTGATTGGATCGACCACAAAATCGTCCGCCGGTACCGAAATCCAGTCGATGCCGGAACCCACATCTTCCGGGGATACCGTGATGATCGCGGGAAGATGCCCGTAGACGTTGTCTCTCTTCAATTCCTTGAGCAGGTTCGCCCCGTCCCCCGACGTCATCGACAATGGAAGTATCATGCAATGCGGCGGATCAGCGTAGAACGCCCGGTGAGCTTCCTCCGCTGTACGGGCGAGGCTGACCTCAAACCCTGCGCCCGTCAACGTATCCACGAGCTTCTGACGCGCCGCGGGATTGGGATCCGCAAACAAGACCAAGCGTCGCACGGAGTCCTTCATGCATCCTCACTGTCCAAGGCTTGCGCGCCCGCGGCATACTCCATTTCAGATTCATTGAGCACGTCGTCAATATCTGCGGCAGACAGGTTCAGGCGTTCATACGCGCTGCGGCTAAGATCCGGCATGGAAATATCGCCGGCGTCGCCATATCCCATGCCCCGCGCCAAATAGTCGGCGACATGAATCGCCGCCGCCACGTCTTCGCCGGCCTTTGCACGATCGGGCTCATGATGGTGAATTAGAGGCTGCGCCAGGCGGGCGGGAAAGTGCCAATGGTCGCAAAGCCAGCCGCCCACACGGGCGTGGGAAATTCCGAATACCTCGTTCTCGGCAAGTCCGATATAGGTATGGTTTTTCTTTGCCAGTTCGACCGCTTTCACGTAGTGACCCGGCGCAACGTACGCCATGGCGACCTTTCCCAGATCGTGAAGCAGACCTGCGACCATCGCCTCTTCCGGTTCGGGAAGATTCGCGGCGATGGCGAGACGCCGGCTGAGCACGGCGCATCCGAGGCTGTGGTTCCACAAGGCCTTGCCGTCCTCGCCCAGCGTATCGAACACCGCTGTACCCAGGACGAGCCCCTTGATAACGTTGAAACCGAGAAGCACAACCGCGTGCGTGATG
>JAHDWY010000898.1 GCA_023384315.1 Candidatus Hydrogenedentota bacterium
TGACCACGGGCGTGAGCGCGGCGGACCGCGCGCACACCCTACGCGTTGCCCTGGACCCCAACAAGTCGGCGAAAGACAAAGTCCAAGCGGGGCACCTGCACACCTTGTGAGCGCGCGAAGGCGGTTGCCTGGTTCGCGCCGGGCAGACGGAAGGTTCGCTCGACCTCGCGCGACTCGCGGGGCTGAACCCGTCGGCGGTGCTGTGCGAAGTCATGAGTGAAGACGGCAGCATGGCGCGGTTGCCGGAGCTGACCCGGTTTGCGGAGAAGCATCGGCTGAAGATGTGCTCCGTGGCGAGCATCATCGAATACCGGCGGCGTCACGAGAAACTGGTCGACCGCGTGGCGGAGACGACGATCCCGACGGACTTTGGCGAGTTCCGGCTGGTGGCGTATGAAACGGAGATTGACGATTACCACCATCTCGCGTTGGTGTACGGGGACTTTGGCCCCGACGACGACATTCTGGTGCGCGTCCATTCCGAATGCCTGACGGGCGACGTGTTTGGATCGCACCGCTGCGATTGTGGGGACCAGCTGCACGAGTCGTTGCGCATGATTGCCGACGAAGGGCACGGGGTGCTGCTCTACATGCGGCAGGAAGGGCGCGGGATTGGGTTGGTAAACAAGATCCGCGCGTACGAGTTGCAGGACCGCGGGCTCGACACCGTCGAAGCGAACGAGCATCTTGGGTTCCTGCCCGATCCGCGGGAGTACGGCATCGGCGCGCAGATCCTGACGGACCTCGGCGTAAAACGGATGCGGCTCATCACGAACAATCCGAGCAAACGCGTGGGTCTCGAAGCCCACGGGCTCATCGTGACGGATCGTGTGCCGCTCGTCATCCCGCCGAACGCGCGCAACGAGCGGTACCTCCAGACGAAGAAGGAGAAGATGGGGCATCTGTTTGCGTAAGGGGGACGGACATGACGACGGCAGCGTTATGCGGTGACGTTGAAGAGACATCCCCCTTGATCCCCCTTCGAAGGGGGAGCGCGTCGAGCTCTGGTTTTTTGGATTTACGAAGTCGTGTTGCGTCCATTTGATTTTGGGGAAACTCTGGCGCAACGCTTCGCGTTGCGCGGAGGCCAGTATGGGGCCTTTGTCGTGGACGCGTGCGATGCGGATGCACAGGCGGCGTCCTTAAGCAAATTCCCCCTTCGAAGGGGGACCAAGGGGGATGTAGATTTCTTGCCGCGGATGGCGGCGATGTGACGTACGAATCGGTACGGAGAGGAGAGAGGAACCATGCCGAAGGTTATTGAAGGCAAATTGATTTCGAAGGGGAAGAAGTACGGGATCATCGTGTCCCGGTTCAACGAGTTTATCTCGTCGAAACTCCTGGGCGGCGCAATCGACGGGTTGACCCGCCACGGCGCGGATGAGAAGGACATCACCGTCGTGTGGGCGCCGGGGTCGTATGAGATACCGGTGGTCGCAAAGAAGATGGCCCAGTCGAAGAAGTACGATGCCATCATTGCGCTGGGCGCGGTGATCCGGGGAAGCACGTCGCACTTCGACTACGTGGCGGGCGAAGCGGCGAAGGGTGTGGCGCACGCGTCGTACGATGCCGGCGTGCCCATCATCTTCGGCATTCTGACCACCGACACCATCGAACAGGCCGTCGAACGCGCGGGCACCAAGTCCGGCAATAAAGGGTTTGACGCGGCGATGGCCGCGATCGAGATGGCGAATCTCATGGAGCAATTGTGAGCGGAATCAACTCATTATGCCGACAGCGGTCCCTGGCACTGAAGAACATCCCCCTTGATCCCCCTTCAAAGGGGGAATTTTGCGGCACTGCAGTTCACGGTGTAAGGACCGTGAAATGCACGAATCCGGAGCCGTTTTCTATCCCAAGCACTACGCAAAGCGTAGTGCGGAACTCCCCCTTCGAAGGGGGACTAAGGGGGATGTTCTTCGTGCAGACATGGTGTCCGGGAGCGCATAACAA
>JAHDWY010000833.1 GCA_023384315.1 Candidatus Hydrogenedentota bacterium
CCGCCCACTGCACCTTCGAGCAGATCTACTTTGCCGACCCGGCCAGCGACGTGTACACACTGACTTTCCGCACGAATCAGCAGAACATCACCGGCATCCGTCTCGACGCGTTGCCAAATCCGGAGAACGGCAACCTCTCCCGCGGGAACGGCAATTTCGTGTTGACCGGGTTCGAGGTGCAGGCAGAGTGCGGCGAGACCTGTGCGCCGGTTCCCATCGCACGAGCGATCGCGGACTTCGAGCAGGAAAAGTATCCCGTCAGCGCCGCTATAGACGACGACTCGAAATCCGGCTGGGCCGTCCTCGGTCACGAAAAGAAAGGCGAGCGCAGGCAAGCGGTCTTCACCTTCGCCGAACCCATCGCGGGTGGTCCGGGCACCATGCTGACCGTGCGCATGAAGCACGAGTCGCCCCACGCGAATCACAACATCGCCCGGTTCCAGATCGCATTGACGACCGTTCCGGAACCGGCATTGACCACCTCCAGCGCCATCGCCCCCGAGATCCTCGCAGCCGTCCTGGCGGACGAAACCGCGCGCACCGATGAACACAAGGAACTCCTCGCGAAACACTATCGCGGCATCGCCCCAGCCCTGGAAGGCGCCCGAACGGAATTGACGGCCAAGCAGGATCGCCTTGCGAAACTGATCGAGGAAATCCCGACGACGCTCGTCACCCACGCCGTGGAGCCGCGCACCATTCGCGTGTTGCCGCGCGGCAATTTCCTCGACGAGTCCGGCGAAATCGTGGAGCCCGGGACTCCCGCAAGCCTGCCGCCGCTCGGCGTCGAAGGCCGCCGCGCCACGCGCCTCGATCTCGCGAAGTGGCTTGTGTCTCCTGAAAACCCATTGACCGCCCGCGTCACAGTCAATCGCCTATGGGAACAGTTCTTCGGCACCGGCATCTCCAAAGTGCTCGACGATGTCGGCTCCCGTGGTGAATGGCCGACACATCCCGACCTGCTCGATTGGATGGCCTCCGAATTCATGAATTCCGGCTGGGACGTGAAACACATCGTGCGCCTCATGGTCACGTCGTCCGCGTACAAGCAATCGTCCAAAGGTAGCCCAGAGCTTCGCGAGAAGGATCCCTTCAACCGCTTGCTTACTCGCCAATCGCAGGTGCGACTCAAAGCCGAACTCGTGCGTGACAACGCCCTCGCCATCAGCGGACTCTTGTCCGAAGACATCGGCGGACGCAGCGTCTATCCCTACCAGCCGGACGGTTACTACGACAACTGCAACACCTTCCGCGGTCCGCTCATCTATACCGCCGACCAGGGAGAGAACCAGTATCGGCGCGGACTGTATACCTACTGGAAGCGATCCTTCCTGCACCCCAGTCTGCTGGCCTTCGACGCGCCGACCCGCGAGGAATGCACTGCAGAGCGTACGGTGTCCAACACGCCTATGCAGGCCCTCGTGTTGTTGAACGACCCGACCTACGTGGAAGCCGCGCGGGTATTCGCCGCGCAAATGCTTAAGGAAGGCGGCGACACGCCGGAAGCGAGAATAGACTACGCATTTCAACGTGCCCTCTGTCGCAAACCGACGGATGCGGAGCGCGCGGTCCTGATGAATCTTTGCGGCGAACACATGAAGCAATTCGCGGACAATCCCGAGTCGGCAAAGCAACTCGTGTCGACCGGATTCTCGCCGCAACCCGAAGATATCGACTGTGCCGAACTCGCCGCCTGGACCTCCGTGGCGCGGACCATCCTGAACCTGCACGAAACGATCACCCGGTCGTAAGGGAGTATCGCAGTGAACCCCATTGAACGCTTTCAGCTCGAACAAACCCGCCGGCAGTTCCTGGGCCGCGCCGCGACCGGCATCGGCACGGTGGCCCTGGCGAATCTGTTGAATCCGCGATTGCTGGCCGAGACCATCGACGATGTCTGGCGCGGCATTACCAATCCTCCGCACGGGATTCCCAAGGCGAAGCGCGTGA
>JAHDWY010000834.1 GCA_023384315.1 Candidatus Hydrogenedentota bacterium
TCAAGGACATCCACGAGCTGTTCATGGACACGGGGATCGGCACGCAAGCCTATTCCATGGTCGGCCAGGGCAAGATGGACTTGATCCTCAGCTCGAAACCCGAGGATCGGCGCTATCTCTTCGAGGAAGCCGCGGGGATCATCAAATACAAGAATCGCAAGCGCCTCGCCATGCGGCGGCTGGAATCGGCGGAACAAAACCTCCTTCGCCTGGGCGACATCATCGCGGAAGTGCAACGCCAGATGCGGTCCTTAAAGCGGCAGGTCAACGCGGCGATCCGATACCGGGAACTGAGCGACCAACTCCGGGATATCGAAATCCGCGCGGCCTGGTTTGAGTTCGTTCGATTAACAACCGAGATTGCGGAACTCCGCAAGAACTTCGCATCGTCGGGCAAGCGGCTCGAACAATTGACGACGCAAATCACCAAGCTCGAAGCGCGCCAGGAAGAAGTCGGCCTGAGCCGGCTTGAGGTCGAACGCGTGCGGTTGGCCCGGCAGCAGGGCGTCCACGAAATCGACTCGGAAATGGAGAAGATCGAACGCCAGATCGCCCTGCTGCGGCAGCAGATCGCCTACGCCGACGAAAAGCGCGAACAGGCGCAAGAGGACCAGACAACTCTGGAACAGCGCGCGAACGCTTTGGTCGAACAGATAAGCGGTACCGGCGGGCGCGCGGAGGATGTCCGGCGCGAACTGGCGGCGCACGAAGAAAGCATCGCACGGCAAAGCGCGGAGCACGCCGAACTCGCGGACCGCGTGGCCAAGGCCGACGAGCACCTGGAACGCATGCGCAAGGTGGCGGCCGAGCGCATGACGGATCGTGCGCGGACCCAGAGCGCCATCGAAACACTCGCCGAGAACATCGGCGGGATCGACGCGCAACTCGAACGGGTCTACGAAGAACAGAACAGCGTTTCCACGCGGCGCGAGGAATTGCTGTCCGTCCTCGAAACGGACCGGGCGCGTGAGTCGGAAAAGCAGTCTGAGCTGGCCGATGCGGAGCGGCGACGGCAAGAAGTCAGCGCCACGCGCGAACAACAGACGGCTTCGTTGCAGGATCTGGACGAGCAGTGGCGCACGCAGCGCGAAGAGAAAAGCAGTATCGAAGCGCGGCTGAACTCCCTGCGCGAACTCCGTGACAACTACGAAGGGTTCGCGGTCGGCGTGCGCGCCATCATGAAGGCGAGCAGCAAGGACATGCTGAAGGGCATCATTGGCCCGGTCGGCGACTTGCTCTCGTCGGACAAGAAGTTCGAGAAAGCCATCGAAGCCGCGCTCGGCGGCAACATCAATAACATCGTGGTGGACGTGGCAGACGCGGCCAAGGACGCCATCTCGTTCTTAAAACAGCACAACGCGGGCCGTGTGACGTTCTTGCCGCTCGATACCATCCGCGGCGGACTGCGCGACGATGGGTCTTCCTTGAAAGACCAACCCGGCGTCATCGGCGCCGCCATCGATTTCGTCCGCTTCGAGCCGAATCTGCGCAGCGCGGTGGAATACCTGCTGTACAGCACCGTGATCGTCGAAACCCTGGACGACGCCATTCGCATCACGCGGACGCGCACCAGTCATCCCCGTCTCGTCACCTTGGACGGCGAGGTTGTATCGGCCGCCGGCGCGGTGACCGGCGGACGGACCCGGCACGAAAGCCGTGGACTGCTGGGCCGGAGCGCGGAGATTACGGAACTCGAAGAACGCGCGGCCCAATCCGAGAAACGGATCGGCGAGATTGCATCGGAACGGCAGCAGTTGGCGGAAGCACTGACGGGGTCCGCGCAGGAACTGCGGGATCTGGATGCCCGGTTGACGGGTCTTCGCAAGGAAGTGGGTGATGTGGGCGTTGCCATCGCACGCGCCAGCGCGGAATTGGATAATCTGGTCCAGTCGGGCCGCGCTTTGGACGAGCGTCGCAATGAACTTGGTGCGCGGCGCGAGCAACTC
>JAHDWY010000028.1 GCA_023384315.1 Candidatus Hydrogenedentota bacterium
GTGGGCATCATCGGCGCAAACGGATCGGGCAAGAGCACCCTGTTAAAAATTCTCGCGGGCGTTACGGCCCCCACGCGGGGCATCGTCAATGTAAACGGCAAAGTCGCATCCCTGCTCGAACTGGGCGCGGGGTTCCACCCCCTGCTCACCGGCCGCGAGAATGTCTATCTCAACGGCCGCATCCTCGGCATGACCCCCGCCGACGTGGATCGCGAGTTTGACCGCATCGTCGAGTTCTCCGGGATCGAGGCCTTCATCGACCACCCTGTGGAGACCTACTCCAGCGGGATGTTCGTACGCCTCGGGTTCGCCGTGGCCGTCCACGCCAACCCCGACATCTTTCTCGTCGATGAAGTGCTCTCCGTGGGCGATGAGGATTTTCAACGCCGCTGCCGGGAGCGGATCGGCCAACTCCGCGAGCAGGGCAAGACGATAGTCTTCGTGTCCCACGACCTCAGCATCGTGAATACCCTCTGCGAACGCGTGATCCTCCTCAGCGAGGGGACCATGGTCGTGCGCGATTCGGCCCAGGCGACCATCGACTATTACCTCCGGCTCGTGGGCCGCAAGAAAGGCATCCACAAAATCGCGTCGGGGCCAAACGAAGCCATCTTGAGCCATGGCCGCCTTTCCGTGTACCACGATCAGCGCGAATCCAGCGCGGCCACCGGGTTCCAGGTGCACCTGTTGAGCATGGGCGAGGTCCATGCATCGACCAGCGCCGACTGGGATGTGGTGGAACGCCATGAGGACCGATGCACGGCCCGCGGTAATATGCCCAAACTTCCAGTCACGCAAGTCTGGAACTTACGCTACGAGGACGGAAAGCTGGTCTGGGACATCGCCCTCGACGTCGAACGGGCCGTCCGGCTGAACGGAATCGATGCGAACCTTTTCCTGCCAACGGGTTATACGAACTGGTATTACGGCGAAGAACAAGACGCCTTCTCTGCCATCGCGCCGGGCCAGACTCAGTTCATCGCCATGCACCAACCGGACAGCCAAGTGCGCGACGCCGCCACGACCGCTCCCGACGTAACGGAGCTGCCTCCGCTCCTGGCTCACGTAGACACCGCCTGGGACAATCTCCGGCTTCAATGGGTAAATACTGACTACGTAATGGGTTGCCGGGTGCTGCAAGCGGGAGGGATCCTACCCCCGGTTGAAGCCGAATTTGAGGCGGGATTCCACCCCTTGATGTCGATCACGCTCCAACTTGGAGCATCGCGTGAGCACATAGACTGTCTGGCCGAAACATACCGTCGAATGAGAACACTAACGTCGGGTCGGCTGACCGCGCGGTTTGACGACGGGACCATCCGCCTTTGGTGGGATGGCCGGGAACTTACCAAGGCCGTCAACGTCTATAACTCCTTATACATTAATGACTTCTGGAATAACAGCCAGTCGTTGAATTGGGAGGCCGCGACTACGGAAGAGAGGCGAATGCGCGTATCTGGGCAATCCCGTCGATTTCCCTATCGGCAGGAGTGGGAGGTTATGATCGATGATGGCGGCATCGCAATCGAGATGTGGCTGGTCACCGATGAGTCCGTGGAAGTCCAGGAGTACCAGGCATCGATCGGCTTGCAGCAAGAGTACGAGCGCTGGGAAACCCCCCACGAGTCAGGCATCTTCCCCCCAATCGAAAAAGGCCACACCGACTGGCATCACGCCAATCACGACTACACCGCCGGTACCTGGGCAAAGGCCTTCGCGCCGTCCCTACCGGGAGTGGCGCTGGAAGTTACGTCCGACGAGATCCCTTTCCGCATGACCGCCATCAACACGGAGTACAATCAGTCGGCCCGCGTGCTTCAGGCACTCCGCACGGCCGAGGCGGCGCGCATCCGCCTGGAACCCGGCAAGCACCTCCTCTTCTCCGGCCGGATACGCGTGTTGGAAAGCTGATTGCCGGAACAACTTGCAGCTCTCGCGTGTTGTTTTCTTGGGTCGGGGTATGGTGCCGGAATATAAGCGTTCACACACGGGTCTTTTCATGGTATAGTCGTAAGACACCCTGAAAATGGATTGAAATCGGAGAGATCTCCATGTCGACTGAGTTTGCCGCAGTAGCGAGTCCTGAAATCGTCAAAGTGGCCCCCCGCGGCGTCAATGGCCGGGAGCTGAAGAAAACGAAGAAGCGGGTGCTCACGAAGCGCGCCGTCATGTGGCTGGGCCAGACCTGCAACCTGCGCTGCTACTTCTGCTACTTCCTGAACCGGATCGACGACGCCCACCATCCCGAACATCCGTTCATGGATATCGACAAGGCGAAGCAGATGTGCACGACCTTGCGCGAGTTCTACGGGTGCACCTCCATCGACATTCAGGGCGGCGAACCGACCATCTACCCGCACATCCTCGAACTGATCTCGCACTGCCGCGACATCGGCTTGTACCCCACGCTCATCACGAACGGATTACATCTCGCGAAGCCGGGGAACCTGGAAAAGTTCCGCGACGCAGGCGTCCGCGATTTCCTGTGCAGCCTCCATGGCATCGGCGATATCCACGACGAGGTCGTGTGCAAGAAGGGCGCGTACGTCAAGATCATCGCGGCCATCGAGCGCATGAAAGAGCTGGGGATTCCATTCCGGTTCAACTGCACCATGTCCAAGCCGGTCGTGCCGATCCTGCCGGACATCGCGCAGAAGGCCATCGACTACGGCGCGAACGCGGTGAACTATCTCGCCTTCAATCCCTTTGAAGATCAGGAGACGGGCATCCGCACGCATGACAACGTGGCCAAATATACCGATATCAAGCCGATGTTGACGAAGGCCATGGACATGCTCGAAGAAGCGGGCATCGAATGCAACGTGCGGTATCTTCCGCTCTGCATGGCCGAGGAACGGCATCGCAAGAACTTTTACAATTTCCAGCAGCTCTCCTACGACCACCACGAGTGGGATTACCAGAGCTGGATGTGGACGGGTCTCCAGCCCGAGCGCATGAAAGAAGGCGGTCTTGTGCCGGCCTTCCGCATGGGCGTCCGCGACCGGCAGATCATGGGCCACGCCCACAAAGTCCGCGACTTCTACGTCGAGAAACCCGTGTTGGCCAAGTTCATCTTCGGCGCGCAACACGTGGTCGCCCGCGTCGAACAAGCCGTGCGCGGCGCGGACGAGATGTACCGCGAAGAGGCCATGATCCGCGCCAAGTACGACGCCGGCTACCGCTATCACGAAGCCTGCGAACAGTGCGCCTGCCGCACCATCTGCGACGGCTTCCACGGCGACTACGCCGACCTCTTCGGCACCGGTGAAGCCACGCCCATCACCAACATCCCCAAGACCGACGATCCCCGCTACTACATCAAGGACCAGGAAAAAGTCGTCGAGCCTGAAGACGAATCCTGGGCGTTGTAGTTCCACAGGTTCTGCATCGACAAGGGCAAGTTCACCGGGCGGCGCGACCACACGCCGCCCGGTCTTTGTTTTTGGCGTTCCTTGCAGACCGCAGTACAGTTTGCCGGCATCGTGTATGCTTTTGCGGTGGGGCGCCAGGGGCATTATCAGACTTCCGCAGAATGCCCGGTTGAAGCAAACGACGGGCGCGGGCATGGGAGGAGGGGAACCATGAGGTCAAATACGATTGCCGTCTATGTCGTCGCATGGGTTGCGTTGGTCATTTGCCCAGGGGCGAAAGCGGAGGACCGCGTTGGTTCGCCCGGGCTAGCGCAATCGATTGGCGATGTCCTGTGGGTTTGGGGCAACCCGGAGATGGGGGTTCCGGGACCGCACACGGCATTTGGTTTCGCGGAAGCACCGCCTGCGGACAGGGCCCGGCTGCTGGGCGTTTCCAACATCATCATGGCCGGGCTGGGTATCCCCTCCGACGAGACGGAGGCCGAACGGCTGACCGGCGAGGTTGCCCACGCACCGAGGCTCGTGTGGGAGATCGCGCCGGATGCGCACGATGGCGCTGCTCCGTTCTCGTACGATCAAACCATAGACTGCGTCCGCGCACTCGCAGAGCGCTATCCCCAGATTGCAGGCGTGTTGCTGGACGACATGACGAGTCTCGGAATCGACCAGGGCTTCGAACCGGGTCATATTGGGCGCATTCGCGAACTACTCGGCGACACGCACGACCACGTGAACGTCTGGGGCGTGGTGTACACGATGAACCTCGGCCGCGAGAACATCGATGCCTACCTCGCGGAACTGGACGTCATCAATTTGTGGACGTGGCACGCAAAAGACATTCCGCAACTGCGGCAACATGTGGCGGCTATCCGCGAACGGTTTCCCGAGAAGCCCATCGTGCTCGGCCTGTATCTCTACGATTACGGCGACGGGCGCGCCATGCCGATCGGCGTTCTTTCGGAACAATGCGAGACCGCGCTCGATCTGGTGCAAGGCGGCATCGCGCAGGGCATCGTGTTCCTGACGATCACGAACGATCCCGCCACGGTCGCGTGGACGGCCGATTGGGTCGACCGCGTGAAGGATGAACCACTCGCACCGGCCGCAACGCCGCCGGAGCCCGAACCACGCGATCTGCGTTTGGACGACGGCTCCCAATGGCAGTTCCTCGGCGGCGACTGGTCGCAAGACGCCGAAGGCGTGATTCGTCCCCAGGACGTTCGCAATCTTCACAGCCGGGCCTTCGCGCTCGACCGCGCGTACGGGGATGTATGCGCGGAGTTCGAGTTCAACGGCGACTACCGCGAGACGGGAACCGGCAGCGCGGGGATCATCCTGCGCGCGCAGGATGCGAATCATTTCTATCTCGTATATTTCCCATGGGGCGGGCAACAACTGCGCGCGAAACATTTCTGGGCAGTCATCGCGAAGGTCGACGGCGACGGGTACATTCGCCATCTGGCGGCGGAGTGGGTGCCCGGACTGCCGAGCGAAACGGACCGTTGGTACGAGGTGAAGGTGGAGGCGGCGGGTCCGCGAATTCGCGTCTTGGTAGATGGAAGACGCGCCGTCGAAGTGGAAGACGATTCATACACCGATGGAAGAATGGGTCTCGCCGGTTACGGCTGGTATGCGTTCCGCAACATTCGCATTGGCGGGAGCGAAGTCGAACCGGAGAACTGGGACGCGTCGCAATCGATACCGCAGCACGCGTTCACCGTGGGGTTGTCCAGCGAACAGATGCCCAGTTCATGCGTTGCGCCTCTTGGCGACGTGCTCGTTGCGGCCGGCATTGTGCGCGTGCGGGCCCGGGCCCGCGGCCGTACCTGGGAGGCACCCGAGACGCTCCCGGATACCCTGGGCACCGTGACCGACTACGGCAACGCCATCTTCGCATCCGGCGACCGCGTTTACGCGATGCTCTACAACACGCAGGAAGCCGTGGGAAAGCCCGTCCCCGAGATTCTGCTTTCCGAGTCCAGCGACAACGGCACGACGTGGTCCGAACCGCAGCCCGCGGAAGTCGCGCCGGAGTGGCCGGCCTATCCGAAGAACCTCGTGCCGTACGGACCCATCCTGGAGAACGGCGACGGCGTATGGATGCGGTTTCTATTGGGCGGCGTGAAACTCGATACCGATCCCTTCCCCGATGTGCGCACCTGGGGTTCGATCCACGCCAAGGCCTTCGTAATTCGCAGCGCGGACCGGGGCACGAGCTGGTCGGCGCCCATCGAACTCGACCGGCCATCCTGGGTCGGGACCGAACGTGGCACCATCCCTGGATCGCTCGATTTCACCGAGCCGACCGGTGTCGTGATTGGCGATCCCGTCACCGTGCTGATTCGCCCCGTGTACAGTCCTTACATGTGGCAATGCTGGTCCTACGACGGCGGCGCGACCTGGGACGCGGCACGGCGCGCCACGTTTCCCGGTTACGCGCAGTCCATGGTGCGGACCCAGTCTGGCGCGATCGTCTGTGCGCACCGCTATCCCCATTACGCGGTGAACGTGAGCCGCGACGACGGGATTCATTGGGACGCCGGGACGGTCATCGACTACCCCGTATGGGCCATGGGCACCCTGCTCGAGGTCGAACCGGATGTCGTGCTGGCCACGTACATGAACGCCGAGCGTGCTCAGCCGTTGTTGGCGCAGCGGATTGTCGTAACGCCGACAGGTGTGCGGCCTACGACAGTAACGGGATCCGGCGAGCAAGGCCAGTAGAGGACATTCGATTTCAAACCACCGTTACGTATGGTCTGGTGCGAACAACATTTCCGTCACGACCGGCAGCCAGTCGCTGGTCCAGGTGTGTTCGCGTCGTTGGTCGACGAGGAAACGGTGGGGCATCTTGTGGCCTTCGAGCAGGGCGTGCAGTTCCGGGATTGATCCCGTTTCGCTTCCGTTGGACACGAGTACAAGCCGGGACGGCCCGGCCTGTAGCTCCGCGGACGCGTGTATCTCGACCAGCGCCGGGACGCAGTAGGGATCAAAATTCTCCTGCGAGACGAAGACGCGCATCATTTCTTCCTCGTTCGGAAACGGACTCGTCATCATCAACGGCGCATCCCACGCGGCGGCTTTGCCGATGCGGTCGAGATTACGCAGCGCAATCGCCATCGCGCCGAACCCCGATTTGCTGAACCCGAGCAGGATGCGTCCCCCCTTACCGGGCACGACGGGATAACGCGCCTCGATTGCCGGCATGACGACTTCGAGCAAATACGTTTCCTGCTGCAACGCGGGATCGCTCGGGTGATTCCCATACCACGGAGTGTAGTCGTATTCCGGCGACACGCAGACCACCTTGAACCGATTGGCGAGGTCGTGTCTGCGGGCCTCAACGATGCCGCTGCCCCACTGGTTCATGATCCCATCGTTCACCGGAAGCAAGTAGAGCACCGGATACGTTTCGCCGGGAGCCATCACGTCCGGCGGCAATACTTCGATTTGCGTGGGCCGGGCTTGGTACGGCGAATTCACCGTGTACGCCGTGAAGCCGTTTGCACTTTCCGATGGGCCGTCGACGGAGATGTCGACGGCGGCGGCCGCCAAGTGTGGCGCCAGGATAAACAGCAGACAGATTACTCTTCCGTTCCGCAAGGTATACCCTCTCGAATGCGCGGGACCGGCTAATATAAGAAATCGGCGAAACTTTATTTTAGCTTCTTGCAAATATAAACCACTCTTATCAAGAATTGCTGCGCGAGAGCGACTAGAAGGGAGGGACAGGATGAATCGATACTACTGCAGTGTGAACCGCGCCGGTGGAATTCGGTTGAACGGACTTCTGGCATGGGCGCTGATAATACTTGCAGCTGCGAATTGTGATGCACAAGACCAGGGTGGCGCCAAGACCGCCTTTTCCGAATTTGTCGCCGCAGTACAGCGCGGGGATGTGGACGCAGCGCTCGCGCTTGACTACAACGTACAAAGACGGAGAGCTGGAGCGATTGAATCCGGAATGTTCTCGCATGAGATCCAAGCGATGGATGAAAATTTGAAGGCGCAATACAAGGTCCCGTTTGAGGGCGACCCTTCGATTCAGCCAACTACGATGGTCAATTGCGAAGGGATGCCCCCTTCAACCGTTTCTACGGTTCGATTGCTGATTCCGGCCTCCGCCACGTATTCGATTCCGGAAGCCGTCTTCCAAGAACGAAACAAAACCGAAGTCCGCATGCTGGTCGAAATTCACTACTTGCAGGAAAACGCTCCAATATTGATTGAGCACCTCGAAGCCGTCCAGATATACGACACGCAAGGTTTTCATCCCGTTCAACCGATATTTCTCGATTCCGCCAGCATTATCACAAGGAACAATCCATTCTTGTCCGTAAAGGATTTTGGAGAACCATGGAATTTCCCGATAAAGTACGACCGGCGTGACATCAAAGTTGCGCGCATTGTGGCAACTGCAAAAAAACTTGGCGAAGCTTGGCTCGTGGATTCGTTTCGCTTCGACCGCCAGAAAGACCGGGTGAACTTTGAGTACTATAATTCCGTGCAGTATGTCGGCACGCGCGCCAAATCCGATGAGCCGATGCCCGTCAGTTCGCCAGAATCGACTGAATCTCCTGGGAGTACTAAGACTGTCGATCTCGGGGGTGGGGAAGTAATCGAGTTCGTTAGGATCCCGGCAGGTGACTTTGAGATGGGAAGCCCGGAGTCTGAGAAAGGGCGCACTCGCGATGAGACCCGCCATCGCGTGTCAATAAGTGAGAGTTTCTGGCTAGGCAAATTTGAGGTAACCCAGGGTCAGTGGCAAGCAGTGATGGGATCCAATCCGTCGTACCACAAGGATGACCCACGTCTTCCCGTCGACTGCATAAACTGGAATGATTGCCAAGCGTTTATTCGGAAGGCCAATGGGATAATTTCGGGGTCGTTCAGATTACCAACGGAAGAGGAATGGGAGTACGCCTGTAGAGCCGGCGCGGATACTCAGTTCTGTTATGGCGACGATGATGGTTTCGAAAAGATCGGCGAGTTTGCATGGTATAAGGGTAACAGCGGCAAGCGGACACACCTCGTCGGCCAGAATAGTCCCAACGCTTGGGGTCTATACGACATGCACGGCAACGTGTGGGAATGGTGCCAAGACACGTATGGGCCGTATCCGGGTGGCAAACTGAATCTGGGCTCGGATCGAGGGAAAACAACAGAAGTGTGGAAAGTCATACGCGGAGGCGCCGCAGACGAACCCGCTGCGACATGCCGATCCGCTGCCCGGGGCTCAAATCTTCCCGCCACGCCATATGGTGCGGACCGAGGGCTCCGTTTGATCTGGGAACCATAATTAGCCCAAGTCGATTCATTGCAGACCAAGCGGACAGGCGACTTCATGCTTGGTGGAAGCCGGACGCGACACTCTTGGTTCGTGCAGCTTGGAGTGAGTTCGAATCTTAACCCCGTCGGGCGGTTGAAGTTTCCGTTGGCCGTATGCTAGACTCCCCAGTCTGTCATCAGGGGCGATCTGTGCCCATGGAACGAATCCCTGAAAAACGAGAAATCCGGGTTGAATCGTGTTTGAGTCACTGAGCAAAAAGCTGGAGAAGGCCTTCAAGAACCTTCGCGGTCAGGGGAAACTGACCGAGAAGAACATGAAGGACGGCCTCCAGGAAATCCGGATGGCGCTGCTCGAGGCCGACGTTAACTATAAGGTCGTCAAGCAGTTCATCGCGGACGTGCAGGAGCAGGCCCTCGGGCAGGAGGTCCTGTCGAGCCTGCAACCCGGACAGGTTTTGGTCAAGATCGTCCACGACGAATTGGTCAAGATCATGGGCGGGTCGAACGCCCCGCTCCGGCTGGCCCAGACGCCGCCGACGATCATCATGATGGTCGGCCTTCAGGGTCAAGGTAAGACGACCACGGCCGGCAAGCTGGCCTTACAGTTGAAGAAACAGGGACGCCACCCGTTGCTGGTCGGTGCGGACGTGTATCGCCCGGCCGCTATCAAGCAGTTGGAGGTCGTTGCGCAACAGGCGGGGGTCGAATGCTTCAGCCTGGGCGCGGACGCGGACCCGGTCGACACCTGCGTGATGGCGCGCGGCGAAGCGCAGATGCGCAATTGCGACATCATCATCCTCGACACGGCGGGCCGCCTCCACGTGGACGAACAGATGATGGGCGAAGTGCGGCGCATCCAGGCGCAGGTCACGCCCCACGAAATTCTGTTCGTGGCGAACGCCATGACCGGTCAGGATGCGGTGAACTCGGCCAAGCAGTTCCACGAGAACCTGCCCTTGACCGGTGTGATCCTGACGCAGATGGACGGCGATGCCCGTGGCGGTGCGGCGATCAGCCTGATCCAGGTGACGGGTTGCCCGATCAAGTTCGTCGGCACGGGCGAAAAGCTCGACGCGTTGCAGGCCTTTCATCCGCAGCGCATGGCGGATCAGATCCTGGGCATGGGCGACATCGTTTCGTTCGTGGAACAGGCCCAGCAGGTCGTCGATCAGGAAAAAGCCATCGCGTTCCAGAAGAAGGCGCGCAAGGCCTCCTGGGATCTCGAGGACTTCCTCGATCAGATGCAACAGGTCAAGAAGATGGGGAATCTGGGCGACCTCGTGAAGAAGATTCCGGGCATGTCGAAGATGCTGGGCGACCAGGAACTCGACATGGACGAGCTGAAATATACCGAAGCGATCATCTACTCGATGACGAAGAAGGAACGCAAGAACCCGAAGATTATCAACGGGAGCCGGCGTCTCCGGATCGCCGACGGCAGCGGGACGACCGTGCAGGACGTGAACCGCCTGCTGAAGGACTTCGAGAAGATGAAGAAGATGATGAAGACGATGATGAAGGGTGGCGGCAAACGCCGGCGCATGATGCGTATGCCCGGCATGTAGCCGGAACATCCCCCTTGATCCCCCTTCAAAGGGGGAATGAAGACGGCCGACCGTAATCGCCGTGTAGTTGTCATCTGACAAGAAAAGTTGAGTAAATGGATTCGCCCTCTGAGCGCGCGCTTCAGCGCGCAGCAATTCCCCCTTTGAAGGGGGATCACGAGGGATGTTTCTTGAGAGATATCGCAGAAACGAACGGATGCGCCGTGGGGCGCGATGGACCCAGGAGAACAAAGGAAACGGTATGGCAACAGTGATTCGATTGCAGCGCGGCGGACGCACGCACGCACCTTACTATCGTGTGGTCGTCATGGATTCGCGCGACCGGACGCGGGGCCGCGTCATCGACCAGATCGGCGTGTACCACCCCTGCGCAAACCCGCAGGCCCACGACGAGATCGACGTGAAGAAGGCCCTCCAGTGGCTCGGCGAAGGCGCGAAGCCGTCTGACACGGCGCGCAAATTGTTGAAAAAGCATGGCGTGTTGTCGGCTTTCGCGGCTGGTAAAAAGCCGGAAGACGTGGAAACCGCGCAGCCCGCAGCAGCGGCGGAATAAGCGAGCGCGAAACATCCCGGAATTTGGGGCAGGATATGGAGTGCGGTCGCTTGCGACTGCTTTTCTTCAGTCTGGTGAGTTAGCCCATATTCCATGCGGCAGTTAGTGCTTCGCGCTCCGAAAAGACTCTTTGAATTTTCTTAGGTCATTTGAAGTCAGCGAAATACAAAGCAGCCACGCCGCGGCGTGGCCGCACTCCATAGTGCGCGGGTCGGTTGGTATTGTGTATTTTTTGGCTTTTGTGCTGACGAAAGGGCCATTGCAAATGGCACAGACGAAAGAATTGGTCGAGTTTATCGCCAAGAAGCTGGTTACGCACCCGGAAGACGTGAAGGTGCGGGTCATCGAGAACGAAGAAGGCCAGGTCTTGGAGTTGCGGGTGAATCCGGAAGACATGGGCAAGGTCATCGGCCGCGGCGGCAAGACGGCCAAGGCCATGCGCAGCCTGCTGGCTTCGGCGACGACCAAGACCGAAACGCGGGCGGTCCTCCAGATCGTCGAGTAACGGGGAGGCGCCATGCCCGGCCCGTGGATCCGAATCGGCACGGTGCGCACGGTGAATCCGGCGCGGCGGGAGCTGCGGATCGACGCGGAAGGCGCGCAGACCCACCAGTTCGACGGATTGGAGTGGGTCGGCCTCGGCCGGAATGCGGACGCGGTGACGCGATGCCGCGTGGAATCGTCCACGGTACGCGGTGATGACGCGACGGTACGGCTCAGCGCGGGGGTCACGCGGGACAGTGTGGCGGCCATGCGCAAAGCCGGGGTGTTCATTGAAGGTTCGACCCGGAAAGCCCGGCCGGACGGAGGCTGGCACCCGGACGACCTACTCGGGTTGACGGTGGTTGGTCCAGGCGGCGCGGTGCTCGGCACGATCGCGGAATGGATCGAGACCGGCGCGAACGATGTGATGGAAATTGAGAAGCCCGGCGGCGGCCGATTGCTGTTGCCGGCAATCGAACAAGTAATTGAATCGGTCGACCTGGAAGCAGGTCGAGTTTACGTGGGCGATATTTCGCCCTATGCGGTGGACGATGAGGATTGATGTCCTCTCGATTTTCCCGGAGCTGTTTGAAGCGCCCTTGCAGGTGAGCCTGCTGGGGAAGGCCATCGAACAGGGCATCCTGACAGTGTCCGTAACGGACCCCCGGGAGTTCACGAGCGACCGCCACCGCACCGTGGACGACGCGCCCTTCGGCGGCGGCGCGGGCATGGTGATGAAGTGCGAACCGCTGTTCGCGGCAGTGGAAAGTTTAAGCGATCGCAATTCCTTGCGGCGAGTGATTCTCTTGTCCCCTCGCGGACAGCCGCTGACGCAACGCGTCGTGCGGGAACTCGCTGCGGAACCGGATCTCGTGTTGATCTGCGGGCGCTACGAAGGCGTGGACGAACGCGTCAGCCAGGCCCTCTGCACGGACGAGATTTCGGTCGGCGACTATGTGTTAAGCGGTGGCGAGTTACCGGCCCTGATCGTGATTGAAGCGGTCAGCCGGATGCTGCCGGGAGTGATTGGCGATTGGGAGTCTGTCGAGACGGACTCATTTTATGACGGAATACTGGGTCCTCCCCAGTACACGCGGCCACCGGTCTTTCGGGACCTCGCGGCGCCGCAGGTGTTACGGGACGGCAACCACGCGGCCATCCGCCGCTGGCGCCGTAAGGAGGCCCTTCGGATAACGAGAGAGCGGCGCCCGGATCTGCTCGGGGCGTGCGGCGAGGATGATCGCGCGCTCCTGAAAGAGATCGAGCAGGAAGAGGCGGGACCGGAAAAGGAGGTCGAGTCGTGAATGCGCTTGAAGAACTGCGGCAGGCACAGAAGAAGCCTGCAAACATGATTCCAAAATTTGCCATTGGGGACACCGTGCGCGTCCACTTCCGCATCATCGAAGGCGAGAAGGAACGCGTGCAGGTCTTTGAAGGCGTCGTCATCGGGCGCAAAGGCGGCGAGAGTCCCGATGCGCGCTTCACAGTGCGCCGCGTGGCCTTCGGCGAAGGCGTCGAGCGCGTTTTCCCGCTACATTCCCCGCGCATCGAGAAGGTGGAAGTCACGCGCGAAGGCAGCGTGCGCCGCGCGAAACTCTATTACCTCCGCGAACGTTCCGGTAAGGCCGCGCGCGTGAAGGCGAAAGAGCGTTCCACGTCGGCGAAAGCGAAATAGAAATCGGTATCGATCGCCCGGCTGGCATCGGCCGGGCGGCATCATGTTATGCTTGGGGCGGACCTTGGGTCCGCCCCTTTTTTGTGATCCGATACGGGTCCGCTGGTGCGCCCAAGGACAACAGAGCCAGCAGGGACAACGAGGACAACAGAGCAGAACGCGATCCTGGAAATTCATTGTCCCTGAATCCAAGTTGGGTTCGCGCCGGCAGCCCGGCGTTACGTTTCCGGAGTATTCATTGGAAAAGCACTCGCTGGATAGCCTTCGCGAAGCGGTTGCCGCAGGACCGCCGTATCCCAGAAAGCTCCTGGCAACCTTGCGGGGCGACGAGCGGACCGGCGCCAGGGCGCTTTACGAACGGTGTCTGCGCGAAGTCCGGCGCACGAAAGCGGAACGCAAGCGGCTGGAAGCCATGCTCCAGTTCGAGTCTACCGCGCGCCAGAACGGATTCCTCCGCGTCGCGGGGGTGGACGAGGCGGGCCGGGGCCCGCTGGCGGGACCGATCGTGGCGGCGGCTGTGATCTTGCGCGAGCCGGTTGACGGATTGAACGATTCGAAGCTCCTGACCGAAGAGCAGCGCGATGCCTTATTTGATATGCTTCAGGGAGGCGGTCACGCCATCGGCTGCGCGGTCGTGTCCCCGCAAGAGATTGATTCCATAGGCATTCAGGCGGCCAATTACGCCGCCATGCTGCGGGCGGTGGACGCTCTACTCGAAGCGCCGGACTTTCTCCTGGTAGACGGTTTTGCGATTCCGGGATGCGCAATCCCCCACGAGCGGCTGGTCAAGGGCGACCGGCGTTCGCAGTCCATCGCCGCGGCGAGTATCATAGCGAAAGTGACGCGCGACCGGATGATGGATGAGTTGGACGCGGCGCACCCCGGTTACGGGTTTCGCCGGCACAAGGGGTACGCGACCCGCGAACATATCGACGCCATCGCGAGCCTCGGTCCCTGCGCGATTCACCGAAAGAGTTTCGCCCCCTTTGCCAAACCGTTGGTCACGGGTGAGTTGTTCTAAGTGGCTGGTTCACTTCGACACGCAGGCTGCCGTGTCGTACGAGGTACTATCTTGATGCGAATCATGACGTTGATCGTCCTGGTCCTTTCCGCGGGGTGCGCGACCGCGCCCAACGCGGAGCCGTTTAACAACAATGGCACGTCCCGCGAAGCGCAGGGGTATAACCACTACCTTTCCGGCGTGTTGTACCAGCGGAACGGCCAATTCGAAGAGGCGGCGGAAGAGTTTCGCAAAGCATCGGACCTCTTGCCGGACTCCACGCTCCTCAGCATCCGCCTCGTTCAGTTCTACATCGACGTGCAGGATTACGAGAACGCGGAGGTTATGTGCCGGCGCGTGCTCGAGCGGGTGCCTGACGACGCGAGCTTGTGGATTATCCTTGCCACGCTTTGCCAACAACTAGGCAAGCATGAAGAGGCCGCGGAAGCGCAGGCGAAGGCCGAGGCGCTCGCGCCCCAATCCCCGGAAGATTTTGAAGGGCTCTTGCGCGTGGCCGAGATGGCCAACGATCGCATTACCACCATCGACCTGCTCAAGCGGCTTACCGAAATGAACCCCGACTCGCCACAGCTTCACATGCGTTTGGGCATGTCGCTCGCCCGCATCAACAATGGAGAGGCAGCCCAGGCAGCCTTGGAGAAGGCGCTCGAACTGGACCCGTCCCTGGTCCAGGCCCGTTCGATCCTCGGCATCGTGTATCTCGAAGACAACCAGGACGAAGCCGCCGCGGAACAGTTTCGGCTCTACCTCGACAAGATGCCCGAAGACGACGGCTCGCGCGAGTTTCTCGCCGGCGCTTTGGGCCGCATGGGGCAGTACGCGGAAGCATTGCAGCACGTTACGACCATCATCAACGAAGGCGAACCGCAACCTATCCAATATCTCGAGCAGATTTACCTCAACATCCGCGCGAATCAAGCCGAAGCGGCCATGGCGGTCGTTCCGAACAACGAGACGCCCATTCTTGGCACCCTCTTTCGTGCCCTGGCGCGCAAGGCCGCGGGCGAACCTTACCAGCCATTGCTGGAAACCCTGGACCAGGTGGAAGGCGATCTCGAATACGAGTGCACCGAATATCTCAACGGCCTGCTCTACTTGTTCGGAAACGAAGACGCGGGCGAGTACGTGGTGGACCAGTTGGCGTCCATGCGGGATGGGGAGGTCCAGTCCCGCGCACTCCATATGATCCACGCCCGGGCCTTGATGAGCATGGAGCGCGATGCGGAAGCGGCGGAGGTGCTCGAATCGTCGCTGGAACACTTTGAAGACGACCGGCTCATCCATTTCTATTTGGGCACCGTCTACGAAGCACTGGATCGATTCCGTGATGCGGATAAGCATCTCCGGCGCTGCCTTGAGCTCGATCCCATGGACGCCGAGACCATGAACAACCTCGGGTACATGTACGCCGAACAGGGCGT
>JAHDWY010000835.1 GCA_023384315.1 Candidatus Hydrogenedentota bacterium
TTCGCGAACGGTATCATCTTACGGAGCGGCACTGGCGGTATTGATGGCACTTGCCAGTGCGCTGATCTTCTTTTCGGCGAGTAGCCCGGCAGAGACGCCGGTCTCGAGCGCGGCCCCAGGCATGGTCTTCCTCCACCATTGCGAACCGCGTTTTCGCGAAGGGCTGGCGAAACACGGATTGCTCGATGGCGCAGGGTACCGCCTCCACAATACCGGAATGACCAAGCATGTGTTCGGCGACACTTGGTCCGGATCGCCCCTGATCGAAACGGCCAGGGGCTCCGGCCAGCTTTATTACTTCGATCGGCTGTGCGGAGGGATGTCGTATCAGTCCCTGGATGGTATCGGTCCAATCGCGGACGCGCTCAAAGACGATCCGCATTTCCTCGGATTCCAAGTCCACGAATGGGGAAATTCGCCCATCCACGACTACGAACGCATCCACAAACTCATCCTGGATGAGGGTGATTCCTTCGATGCAGAACACTTCGCGCAATTCGAAGGCCGTGTCGAATCGCCGTACTTCTCGGCTGGCGATTTCAGCGTCTACCGCGATGTCTACCAGGAGTTGAGCGATCTTGACGACGTCGAGCAGTACTTGGAGCGCTACTTCGCGAAAATGGTGGAGATGACCTCCGGGCAGGTCATGTCGGTCACGGGGTTCGGACAACTTTATCACGCTGCGTTCCGATCGGGCGCGAAGAACGTCATGCCGGAGATTGGCAACCAGGTTCCCTTGTCGGCACTGCAGATCGCCTTTGCGCGGGGCGCGGCGCGCGAGCATGGCAAGCCCTTCGGCGTCTACTACGAGCCCTGGGGCGGCGCGCCCATGGGCTGCGTCTGCGCGTTGACCTTCTCGCCCTGGTTTCCCGATTTTCCCGAACTGAAGAAGGTGATGGACGGCTACAACATCGGACCCGAATTCGGAAGCAGCCGTTCCTTGCAGCGTCGGTTGCTGTATTTCAGTTGGCTTTCCGGCGCGGCCTTCTATGGCGAGGAATGGGGCGCGGAAAACTACTTCGGCAATTGGGAAGACTATCCGCTCACCGAATACGGGATGATCGTCAAGGAATTCGATTCGTTTAATCGCCGGTTTTCGCGCCCCGAACCTGTGGTTCCCGCGGCGATCGTCATGCCCCCCGATAGCTTCGGCGTGGATATCCGTTACATCGCAGGATACACGGACAAGGTGTGGCGGATGGCAGAAGGTGATTCGTTTCACGCTCAGCTTCGAAACTTTGCACGGGATCTGTACGCGACGCAGCGCGCTGTTTCCGGAGGCGATTCACATAACCTCACGCCTTCGCCGTGGATTGGCAGTTTTGATGTGCTGTCGGCCAATGCGCCTCAAGACGTAATCGATTCCTATTTGCTCGTCGTCTACTTCGACGCAGAGCAAGCCAGTCAGTCGACGGTTCCGGCCGAACGCAGGTTCGTGTACGAAGGGTCGAAAGAAAACGCCGATGCCTGTATCGGGCGTCTTCAGAACCTGCTCCCGTATCGGGTCGAAGGGACGGTGGGGAGCGCGCAAGCCCGGAGCGATGGCCGGTATCTGCTTGGCGTATTCAACAACCTCGGCATCTCGAAGACTACGGCCCACGGCGAAGTCGCGGACCCCGCCGCTACGCAGGACGTAACCGTGTCGGGCCCCTGTGCCGGAGTCGAGATCCTCATTGGTGGCGAATGCATCGTGGGTAGCGACGCGGATCGAATCAGCATGCGGGTGCCCGCAGGACAGGTTGTCGTGCTGAGTTTCCGCGATCGCTAATGCCGTGATCCCCAAGTGTCTGATCAAAGAACTGCTGCTGGATATGGTGCTCAAACTCCCCCTTTGAAGGGGGAGTTAGGGGGGATGTTCCCGCAGATGCCGGGAGCGAGTATGGAACGAGATGCGACGTAAATGCGCGAGTGGCGCGTTTTACCCTTCCCAGATCAGGATCTGT
>JAHDWY010000836.1 GCA_023384315.1 Candidatus Hydrogenedentota bacterium
CGAGTCGATCCCGTCAACCAGGGGCTGCGCCAACTCCATCAGCAACTGCCCATCCGGAGTCAGGTCGATCTTCGGTCCGCGCCGTTCGAATAGCGTCGTCTTCAGTTCGCGCTCCAAGGCCTGAATCTGGAGGGAAACCGACGGCTGACTGAGCGCCATGCGTTCGGCGGCTTTGGAAATGCTTTTTTCGCGCGCCGCGTAGTAGAACCCTCGCAGTTGTTGAAGACGGTTCTGTTTATATCGAATCGGATGTTTTGCCATGTTCTCGTCACCGTGTATTGACAAGGTCAATTCTATACCTCGCGTCCATTGCATTGCGAATTTGGGGGACAACCCGGCGCCGATTTGGCCTCGGGTTGTCCCGCGCGGTAGGATGTGCGGCGCACCTGCGTCTCTGACGAAAGCCAACGCGTTTCCTTTACTTGGGGAGTGTCTACTTCATGACCGCAAGCTTCTATCCGCCCGAGCGCACGCTGATGGGTCCCGGGCCCTCGGACCTGAACCCTCGCGTTCTCGCCGCGCTGTCCCGCCCAACGATCGGTCATCTCGATCCGGAGTTTATCCGCATGATGGACGAGGTGAAGTCGCTGCTTCAGTATGCGTTCCAGTCGAAGAACGCAGTGACCTTCCCGGTATCCGCTCCGGGGTCGGCCGGGATGGAATGCTGTTTCGTCAATCTCGTGGAACCCGGCGACAAGGTCATCGTCTGCCAGAACGGCGTATTCGGCGGACGCATGAAAGAGAACGTGGAACGCTGCGGCGGAACGGCCATCATGGTCCTGGACGAGTGGGGCGCGCCCGTCGATCCAGGCAAGGCGGAGGACGCGCTGAAGGCGAATCCTGACGCGAAGATCCTCGCCTTTGTGCAGGCGGAAACGTCGACCGGCGCCGAGTCGGACGTGAAGACCCTCGTGGAACTTGCCCACAGATACGATTGCCTCACCATCGTGGACGCCGTGACCGCGTTGGGGGGAACCCCGGTCAAAGTCGACGAGTGGGGTGTGGACGCCATCTACTCGGGCACGCAGAAATGCCTCTCCGCGCCCCCCGGAATCGCGCCGGTCAGTTTCGGCGATCGCGCCGTGGACGCGATCAAGGCGCGCAAGACCAAAGTGCAGTCCTGGTTTCTCGACCTGCAACTGGTACTTTCGTACTGGGGCGGCGAGGGTAAGCGCGCGTACCATCACACCGCGCCCATCAATCAGCTCTACGCCTTGCACGAAGCGCTCGTCATCCTCCAGGAAGAAGGCTTGGAGGCCGCGTGGGCGCGGCACGCGCTGAACCACCAGGCCTTGCGGGCCGGATTCGAGGCGATGGGCCTGTCCTTCGTCGTCGCGGAACCGTACCGGTTGCCTCAATTGAATGCCGTTTCCGTGCCCGAGGGAGTCGACGAAGCAAAGGTGCGGTCGGCAATGCTCTGCGAATACAGTCTGGAAATCGGCGCGGGCCTGGGCACCATGGCCGGCAAGATCTGGCGCATTGGCCTCATGGGTCACGCCTCCAACCAAAGAAACGTACTGCTGTGCCTCGGTGCCATGGATGCCGTGCTCGGAAGCATGGGCGCACCCATCGAGCGTGGCGTCGCTGTGGCCGCGGCCAATGCCGTGTACGCGGCTTGACCTCATGGAGGGGTGTAAGTAGTATCATCCGGGCGTTGGCTGCGGCAGGGTTACGAAGCCCAGCCACATCATCAAGGGGTGTAATCGACGCACGGGCCGGAGGGAGCAGACCATGAATCGACGGATCTTGTTTTGGGCGAGCAACATTGCCCTGATTGCGACCGCAATGTCGTTCGCCATTCGCGGCGATATTATGACGGACTTTGAGTCCGAGTTCGTGCAACCCTATGTGGACGCGCAACACGAAAGCGGCGTTGCCTCGTCGTTGCCGGACTGGGCAAACACCATCCTGGGCATCAGCGAAGAGACAGACCTCGTCAA
>JAHDWY010000837.1 GCA_023384315.1 Candidatus Hydrogenedentota bacterium
GAAGTCTTGCGCGATCTCCTCGGATACTTCGTAGGCGTTCGGTCCTGCGGAGGGTCCGATTAGCGCGTGAACGTTTTCTGGCGTGGCGCCATACGCCTCTTGAAGCGCCGCGACCGCCGCACCCGCGATATTGTTGTAGGTCCCGATCCGCCCGGCATGCACGATGCCGCCGGATCGCGTCACCGGATCGAAGATCCACAGGGGAACGCAGTCGGCAATCGTTACGCCGATTGGAAGCCCCGGCACATCCGTGATGATCGCATCGGTCTCGGGGAATGGTTCTACGCCCGGAACCGCGCCGCGACCGCTGTCCTTCGCCGCTGCCCGGGCAATAGACGCGCCATGCACCTGGGCCGCGCGCACCAGCCGGTCGGGGTGGAGGCCCAGGGATATGCAGAACGCGGCGCAACCGTTGCCATCCGGCAAGTCGCTCCGCCGGCAGTCCCCGTCGCTTCGGTCGGACATGGCCGCGACCGACACGCCAAGCCGTTCGAAGTCGGTAAACCGCATCATATGATGTATTTGCTCAGGTCCCGGTTTTCCACGATCTGCTTCAGGCGTTCTTCCACTTCGACTGCGCTGAGTTCGACGCGTCCGTCCTCGGTCTCCGGCGCATCGAAGGACAAGTCCTCAAGCAGATACTCCATCACCGTGTGCAGCCGACGCGCGCCGATGTTCTCGGTCTCCAGGTTCGCCTGTTCCGCAATGCGCGCAATCGCGTCAATCGCGTCGTCGGTAAATACCAGCGTGATGCCTTCCGTGGCGAGCATGGCCTCGTACTGTTTGACCAGCGAGTTTTTGGGCTCCCGCAGGATGCGCACAAAATCCGACGCGAGCAGGCTATCCAGTTCGACGCGGATTGGAAAGCGCCCTTGAAGTTCCGGGATAAGATCGGAAACTTTGGTCATGTGGAAAGCGCCCGCGGCTATGAACAGAATGTGATCCGTCTTGACCGGGCCGTACTTGGTCGTGACCGTGCTACCCTCGACGATCGGCAGAATGTCCCGTTGTACGCCTTCTCGTGAGACATCGGGGCCGTGGCCGCCGGTTCCGCGCCCGGCGATCTTGTCGATCTCATCGAGAAAGACAATACCGGAGTTCTCCGTGCGCTCGACGGCCCGCTTGACGACCAAGTCCATATCGATCAGGTTGTCGAGTTCTTCCGCTTCAACGAGTTTGAGGGCCTCTGCGACGGTTGTCTTGCGACGCTTCGTGCGCTGGGGCATGAGCCGTCCGAACATCTCCTGGATGTTCACGCCCATTTCCTCGAGCCCCGAGTTCGAGAATACCTGCATCATCGACGTCTTACCGGCCTCGCGCACGTCCACCTCGATCTCGCGGTCGTCGAGTTCGCCCGCCACTAGCTTCTTGCGCAGGATTTCGCGCGTGCGCGCTTCGCTCTGATCCTCGGGCGACGGTGCGGGACGTTCGTCGCCGGCAGACGGATCGGTTGGCCGGTAGATGCGTTCTGGGCCGCGGGACGGGGACTGCGGAGGCAGGAGCAGGTCGAGTAACCGGTTCTCCGCTGCTTGCTTGGCGCTACCTTCCAGCTCCTTCTCCATTTCGGCGCGCACCATGCCCACGGCGACTTCCGTCAATTCGCGAACCATGGATTCGCAATCCCGGCCCACGTATCCAACTTCGGTGAACTTGGAGGCCTCGACTTTCACAAACGGAGCATCCGCCAACTTGGCCAGGCGACGGGCGATCTCCGTCTTGCCGACGCCCGTTGGGCCGATCATGATGATGTTCTTCGGCATCACTTCGTCGCGGATGGCATCCGACAACTGCTGCCGGCGCCAGCGATTCCGCAAGGCCACGGCCACCTTGCGCTTGGCTTTGTGCTGGCCGATGATGTACTTGTCGAGCTCGTCAACGATTTGTCGTGGGGTTAACACGCTCATGGATGCAGTACTCCTGCGCGGTTAGAC
>JAHDWY010000838.1:0-767 GCA_023384315.1 Candidatus Hydrogenedentota bacterium
GAGGATGTCCTCTTCGTCATCGACGACCAGAATGCTTTCACGCGGCATGGTACGCTCCTCGGCAAAACCCCACACGAGACATTGGGACCGAGTGTACGCTAACATTGTTAGGTTAGTGTAAGGATTCGTTCTGGTACAACAGCTTTCATTCAGGTGACTTGTGTGCGTTAGACACTTTGGGAAACTCCGGTTTCTCCGGTTTGCCCGTTGGGCTGGCATTTCGCTCGTATTTGCCAGCGCGGCTTTCGCCGATCTTCAGAACCTCGACGTAGGGGGACAACTTCGGATTCGGGCACGGTATTGGTCGAACATGTTTGTCGACGGCGACCCGGAGGTGCGCATCCCCGGCTTCTTTCTTCCGGGAAGGCCGATCGGTTCTACGGGGACCGCCAGCGAACTCGCCTGGGACGACCAGGGCAACGATTTGACGCGATTCGAGCAACATACGTGGCTCAGGTTTCGGGCGGACTTTACCAGCCACGTCGCCGCGCAAGTGGATCTGTTCAGCCTGGATACGTGGGGTTCCGACCATCGCTCTGACTATCTGACGGGGATGGATACCCGTTCAGATACATCCAGCGACATTGAGTTTTTGCAGAGTTACGTGGAGGTCGACGCGTTTTTTGGAGCGCCGTTGCGGCTACGCGCGGGAAGGCAGCAGATCGAGCTTGGGGATGGGTGGCTCGTCGGGAACAGCCACAGCACGGATGAATTTGCCTTTGATGGCCTGAGGCTGACGTACAACGCAGGACCGGTCACGATTGATG
>JAHDWY010000838.1:777-1931 GCA_023384315.1 Candidatus Hydrogenedentota bacterium
GGGTGGTGGACCAAACTTGCGGAAGGCGGCGCGGCGGAGCAGGACGGCGACGTCGATTTCTACGGTCTGAGCGCGACGTACCACGGACTTCGTCATCACGAAATTCTCGCGTATTGGCTTTTCATTCGGGACGGGCGATCGATTAGCGACACCCATTTCGTTGCGCCGCTGGAGCGCCTCGAAGATTGGGCAGGCGTGGACGACTACGACCCGACCGAAATGCACACCTTCGGCGTCCGCATTCAAGGCGCATGGACTTCGTGGGACCACCACGCGGAGGTGGCGTACCAAACGGGCAATGCGGATAGCGTGGGCCACCTGTTCGGGCCTTTCGGGTACGGCGACACGGCCGCGCGGTTCGATTCCTGGGCATGGGATGCCGAAATAGGCTTCACCTTCGACGCAGCATGGCAACCACGGGTGTTTGTGGGTGGCGCCTATTTGGGGGGCGATAATGAACGCGATTTGAATTTCGCCGATTGGCTTAATCCCTTCGACCATCCGGACGCAAGCGTCTCATTCAACCGGTTGTTCAGTTCGACCAAGTACGGCGAATTGTTTGGTCAGGATCGAGACGCATCAAACTTCAGGCAGGTGCGAGTGGGAGTCGATTTGCAGCCGTTCGAACCCGTTTCGTTGACGGCGACGGCGATGCGGTTCTGGGTGAACAAGCCGTTTGATATGCCTCGGAGTTTGACCGCGGGAGGCTATCGGATCCCTCTGGCCCCAGTGTTGCCCTTCATTACCGAGCGAGCTGACGACGATGTCGGGACTATAACCAGCCTGGATCTTCGTTACCGGTATTCCGAAGAACTGGAATTTCGCCTTGTCGCCGAGTATCTCTTCGCGGAAGACGGCCTTGGTGACGGCAGCTTTGTTTACAACAACGGTCTAGCGTTTAACGGCGGTTCCGACAGCGACAACGCCACCTACCTGGCCGTGGACGCGCTAAGGACGTTTGTGGGTCTGTTAGAAAGTACAACAGCCGTGGCAGAAATACGCGCAAACTGCTCGTTGGCGGCCCCACGTATAGCGGGATGCGCGTGTTTCGTACGCGAATCTGCGGCTTTTGCGTTCCGCCCGGCATGAGAACCGAACGCTACAGGATTTTCGCCACGGGCTGCGAAGATGCGGAGTCGCGGCGACAACACTTC
>JAHDWY010000029.1:0-8535 GCA_023384315.1 Candidatus Hydrogenedentota bacterium
GACGCCATCCCAGGTGAGGATTCGTGCCACGTCATGCAGACGCACCCATCCTGCACCCAGTCGCTTGGCAACCCCCAATTGCCACGGTTCCAATTTCACGTGCTGGCCGAACCGGGAATCGGGATTGCGCCCCGGATATCGCACCGGCGGAACGATGGCGATCGTGCATTCGTCCTCGACAACTTCGTCGCGCGCGACGCGATATCGAAGGCTGCCGCGGGCGGGGGCGGCCGACCCGTAAGGCACATCCGTCAGGCCAGGCGGCCACGTCTGCATATCGAGAGGGGAACCAAAGACAAGACATCCCCAGAAGTCCACAGCGGTCACGCGCAAGCTCGCGGCGATATCCACTTCCGTCGCATTGAATGCGCGTATGCTGTACCGGATCGGTTCGTCCCACGAAAACAGGCCGTCCACTAGTACTGGGGCGATCGCTACTTCCAATGGTTGGTGCGGCGCGTAGGGACGCGGCTCCCCTTCCTCGAATTGCACTGCATCGATAAAGACACGCCCGTCCGAAGGCCCGTCCGCGCTAATCTTGATGGCGTACGCATTGGCCGGTCCTTCCTGGACCACGCCCGTGGCGTGAACGCGCGTCCACTCGTCCGCGGGAATCTCGTGGCGGGCCTCGACCCGGTGTGGGCCGGCATGGTCGGGCACGTAACCGTTCTCAAACTGCAGCGTGACGGCACATCCCTCCTGCTCGGCGTAACACCATGCGGACAGCGAGTGGGTCTGATGAGGCCGCACGGCCACGAACTTGCCGACGAGCGCCGGTGCGTAGGCCTCGGAAATTTCGAGCGCGACGCTGCGTTGTCCATGTTTCGCGCGTTCGTTCGTCACGGTCGTGCGTTGCTCTTCGGGAAGCAAGGTCGGCACGGACCAGCCATGGGCGAGCCCCAGTTCGAAACTGCTGTTTCCCAGCAGATTGCCCTCCAAGGCGGGCAGCGCGTCGATCCAATTGGGCGGTACGGGTTCGGACTCGTACGCCAGATATTGTTGGACGGTGTCGTCGGTCACGCCGGTAACGTCGTACAACGCGATATCGTCAAACGCGATCCCGTCGCCCGCCTTGGCCGCGTCGATGAGCCATCGCAAGCGGACGAGCCGCTTTCCCTCCAACTCTTCCAGGAGCCACGCCTCTTTCGACCAACGGGCGAGATAGGGATTGGATTCGGTATGCCGCAGCGTCCGGCACGCGCCGGTCCATTCCGAGTCGAAGGCTTGTAAGGTGATGCGCGGCGCGGAATCGCGCGTGCATTCGCCAAGGCACTTGATCCAGGCTACAAGCAAAAACCTGCGCGGCGCCGTGTCCGTGACAACATCCAATGGCGGTAGAGAGAGCGCAAATCCCGGCGCGGCATTTGACCGTGTTATCCGCAGGGCTCCGGAACCGGCGTGACCTTGCTGTATCCACTCCACCTCGCCGCTCGCCTCAGACTTCGCATCGACAGGTCCAGCATGTAAATGAAGGGGTAGGCGCCTTTCGGACGTCGGGAAAGATTCGCTGAACACAGGTTGAAGCGCAGGTGGCTCCGCGTGAAGGCCCATGGAAGCCACCAGGAGCAGTACGGCGAAACGGGCGCGATACGACAAATGAATCCCCTTAGGGTTTCCCCTCCAACTTCTGCCCGGCATAGTAGCCCATGTCGACGCCTTTGCGCGATTTGACGGCGTAGGTGATTTGGCCGGTGTGGTAGGAGAAGTGCTCGACCACGTGGACGAGGATGCTGAGGCCGGATTCCTGGTAGATCTGCACGGGGCGATGGTCGAGCAACGACGCGGGATCGACGGCGTCGAGCGTGCGGCGCACATCGGCTTCGATGGTGTCGAGTCGGCGGAGCAGCTCGTCGCGGGGAATGGGTCCGCGTTCTTCGAATTCCTTGGAACGTTCGCGGTGGTCGGGTTCGCCGCCGAGTCCGGAGCAGATCCACTGCCGCGCGTTGCCGCAGAGATGGATCACGAGATTGCCGATGCTGACGGTTTCGGGGTTGGGGCGATACCAGATCTCGTCGTCCGTGAGCTGGTCCAGGCATTTGCGGATGCGAGGAATGGACTCGTCAAAGAGCCGGCGATTGGTTTCGTCGATGAGGGCTTGGCCCCAGGATTGGTCGGACATGTTGGTGGTCCTTTCTGCGCAGCGCGGACGAACGACTTTTCAGGGACCGCAGAGACAACAACGACAATAAGGACAACAGAGACTTCAGCGACAAGGCCGATCGAAACTGCCCTCTACCATTCTACAATCTCTCCGCTGACGTCACCCGGCCCTGCGGTCCCTGCTGTTTCTGTTGTCCCTGTTGTCCCTGCGGTCTCTCAATCCGGGCAATTTCTCGCCGGGCTCGTTTGTTACAATACACCAGCGTTCATCGCGCGCATGCGCATCGCAGATACCGGAGACTTCATGCGAGTTCTTATTGCAGGGTGTGGCTACGTCGGATCGGCGCTGGCCGCGCGGCTCGTTGCCGACAACCACGAGGTCTGGGGATTGCGTCGCAATCCCGATCGGCTGCCCGAAGACGTTCGGCCCATAGCGGCGGATATTTCCGACGCCCGTACCTTGCGCGACTTGCCTTCCGATCTCGACTACGTATTCTACACGGCAGCCGCGGGCGGCTACGAGGAAGCGCGCTACCAGGCCGCGTACGTGCAGGGTCCGCGCAATCTGCTCGACGCGCTATCGTCGCAGGATTCGATCAAGCGCGTCTTCTTCACCTCGAGCACGGGCGTCTATACCCAGCAGGATGGCGAATGGGTGGACGAGACCTCGCCCGCCGAGGCGACGCACTTCTCCGGCAAGGCCATGCTGGACGGCGAACGGATGTTCCGCGAAGGGCCGTTCCCGGCGACCTCTGTACGACTCGGCGGGATCTACGGCCCGGGACGCGCGCAAACGCTGGACCGCATCCGTGACCGCGTCATTACGTGTCCGGCCGAACCCAGTTATCTGAACCTGGTCCACCGCGACGATTGCGCGGGAATCCTTCATCATCTGATGCAGTTGGACAACCCTGAGGAACTGTACCTCGGCGTCGATTGCGAGCCGGCGGAGCGCGGCGAGATGTACCGGTGGCTGGCGAATATGCTCGGTGTGCCGGAGCCGCCCACCGACGACGCGGAACCGGAAGGCCGTCGCACCCGCGGCAACAAACGCTGTTCCAACGCGCGCATCCTCGCCACGGGCTATACGTTCCTGCACCCCACCTATCGGGAAGGATTCCAGGCCGCGTTCGCGCCGCGCCCCGTGACGCCGCCTGTGTCTTCCACGGATGACACCGCACCGGATTGATCGCCCCTGCATGGGCGTGCGGTATCCAGTGAGATTGCGCGCAACGCCCATTCCGTCACCCTTGCGAACGCGGGGGTCCATCGTCTGAACCGGTCTGAGCCATTCGAAAATTCGCGGATACGCGGTGTGCTACAATGACCGCACGCAAGGTTGACCGAACCATCCCAATCTATTGGCAGGGATCGACTGGTGGAGGAAGTCCCGATGAACCCGTATGTCTTTCGATCGTTTCTGGCGAGTTTTGTCGCGATTGGCGCCGCGGCGATCGCGCTGGCCCAGGACGACAAGCCGCTCGCTCCGTTGCTGGAGGGACTCGGCGAGTTTCACTATCCCGTGTCCACCAACGTGGAGCGCGCCCAGACGTTTTTCGACCAAGGCCTCATACTGGCCTTCGGATTCAACCACGCCGAGGCGAGGCGATCCTTTGAGGAGGCTGCGCGATTGGATCCCCAATGCGCCATGGCGCAGTGGGGTATTGCCCTCGTGCTTGGGCCGAATATCAACGCCGCCATGGAAGACGAGGACGTGCCCGCCGCCTACGCCGCGGCGCAGAAAGCCATGGAACTTTCGCCGGGCGCGACGGAGAAGGAGCAGGATCTGATCCGCGCGGTCACGCAGCGGTATCCCGCCGAACCGGTCGAGGACCGGTCGATCTTTGACGAGGCCTATGCGGATGCGATGCGGGAGGTCGCGAAAAAGTATCCGCGGGATGTGAACATTCAGGCGCTGTGCGCAGAGGCGCTGATGGATTTACATCCCTGGGACTACTGGACCCGTGACGGCGCGATTCAACCATGGACGCAGGAGATCCTCGACCTCTTGGAGCAAGCCCTGGCGCTCGACAAAAACCACGCGGGCGCGAACCATTTCTACATTCACGCCGTCGAAGCGTCGAATGCTCCGGAGCGTGGCCTGCCCTCGGCCGACCGGCTCGGGGCCATCGCGCCCGGCGCCGGGCATCTCGTGCATATGCCTGCGCACATCTATATCCGCGTCGGGCGATACCATGACGGGTCGCTGGCGAACGTTCGCGCCATGGCGTCCGACAGCGAATATATTACGCAATGCCACGCGCAGGGAATCTACCCGCTCGCCTACATGCCTCACAACGCCCACTTCCTTTGGGCCACCGCGACCATGGAAGGGGACAGCAAGACCGCCATGGACGCCGCGCAGAAGACGGCGGACATGGTGGCCGACGATATGATGCGCGAGCCGGGCATGGGGACGCTGCAACACTTCAAGATGATCCCGCTCTACGCCATGGTGCGGTTTGGCAAATGGGATGAGATTCTCGCGTATCCGGAGCCCGCGCAGGACCTGCTTTACCCGCGCGGCGTCTGGCACTACGCCCGCGGCATCGCGTACGCGCGTACAGACCGTATCTCGGACGCCGTTGCGGAGCTGGAGGCTCTGAAGATTATCGCCGCCGATCCCGCGTTGGCGGAGGTCACCATCTGGGACATCAACTCGACGGTCGAGTTACTCAAGATCGCCTTCAACGTGCTCGCCGGAGAGATCGCCGCCGCCAAAGGCGAATACGAACACGCCCTCATGCAGCTTGAAGAAGCCGTCGAGATCGAAGACGCCCTCACCTACAACGAACCGCCCGACTGGTTCTTCCCCGTCCGCCAGACCTACGGCGCCATCCTCCTCGAATCCGGCGATCCCGAAGCCGCCGAATCCGTCTACCGCGCCGACCTGAGAAAGTTTCCCAACAACGGCTGGTCGCTCCTCGGACTCGCCCAAGCCCTGCAGGATCAGGGCAAGACGGAAGAGGCCGGGAAGGTCGAGGACCAGTTTCAGACCGCTTGGCAGTATGCGGACGTGACGATCCAGGGGTCTCGTTTCTAGCTGCCCCTCCAATCAGGGCGACAGGTTCCGCTTGACATACCGGGGGTATTTGGCTAAAATACCAAATAGACAATAGCTATTTGGAGTCGAAGACCCATGGACACGAAAACCCAGGCTCGGTATGAGGCCCGCGCGCGGATTGTGAAAGCGCTGGCGCATCCGACGCGGCTGTTTATTGTGGATGAGCTGGCGAAGGGGGAACGGTGCGTTTGTGAGTTGACCGGGATGATCGGCGCTGATACGTCGACGGTCTCGAAACACCTGACCGTGCTCAAATCGGCGGGGATCGTGCAGGACGACAAGCGGGGGCTGATGGTGTACTACACGCTTCGCGTGCCGTGCATCGTGAATCTGTTCGGATGCGTGGAAGGCGTACTCCTGGCGAATCTGGAAGAGCACATGGCGTTGGTTAAATAGCCGCGCCAAATTTTTTTGGGGGGCCGTTTGGCTTATTGGCCAAATTAGCATGGACGTCGCGTATGTCGTGGAAAAAGGAATGGAAAGCCGTCGCGCTGGTTCTGGGGGGATTCCTCCTCTGTTTCTACCTTCCCATTGGTAGCTCCCGGTTTGATAACGCCCTCTTCGAGGCGTTCCACCTCGTCAAGTGGTACGCGCGCGAACACGTGATCTTGTGTCTCGTACCGGCCTTCTTCATCGCCGGCGCGATCGCCGTCTTCGTGAGCCAGGCCTCGGTCATGAAATACCTCGGCGCGAACGCGCCGAAAGTGCTGGCCTACGGCGTGGCCTCGGTGTCGGGCACGGTTCTCGCCGTGTGCTCCTGCACGGTGCTGCCCCTCTTCATGGGCATTTATCGCATGGGCGCAGGTCTAGGTCCGGCGACCGCGTTCTTGTACTCGGGTCCGGCCATCAACGTTCTGGCGATCATCCTGACCGCGCGTATTCTGGGGCTTCAACTGGGCATCGCGCGGGCCGTGGGCGCGATCGTGTTCAGCGTCGTCATCGGCCTGTTGATGCACCTGATCTTCCGGAAGGAGGAATTGGAAAAGGCTAAGGCCGCCGCCGTGATGCCCGATGCGGAAGTCGAACGCCCGCTCTGGCAGAACGGGCTATACTTTGCCGCAATGGTGGCGGTCCTGGTATTCGCCAACTGGGGCAAGCCGGATCAGACCGAAGGATTCTGGTATCTCCTGTACGACTGGAAATGGGCGCTCACCGGCCTCGCAGCGTTCGGATTGGGAGCCATCCTCGTGGCGTGGTTCAATGCGCGCTGGTGGAAGGTGGCAATCGTTGGCGCGGTGGTTCTCGTTTCCGCGCTCCTTGCTCCCCGCGAGCCGATGCTCCCATACATCCTTGGCGTGCTGGGCCTCGTCTACATCACGAACACCGGCGACGAAAAGATGCAGGACTGGTCCTCCTCTACGTGGACCTTTGCGAAACAGATTCTCCCCTTGCTGTTCTTCGGTGTCTTGGCCGCAGGTTTCCTGCTGGGGCGTCCTGGCGAGGAAGGGCTGATCCCGTCCCAGTGGGTCGCCTCGCTCGTGGGCGGCAATTCAATCTGGGCGAATCTCTTCGCGTCGCTCGTGGGCGCCTTCATGTACTTTGCAACCCTCACCGAGGTGCCCATCCTGCAAGGACTGATCGGCAGCGGAATGGGCCAGGGCCCCGCACTCGCGCTATTGCTCGCGGGTCCCGCGCTGAGCCTGCCGAGCATGATCGTGATTAACAGCGTGCTCGGCGTGAAAAAAACCGCCGTCTTCGTGTCATTGGTGATCGTCATGGCCACGGTCAGCGGCATGCTGTACGGCTTGATGGCAGCGTGAACCCGGCTGCTGAACGGAAAGGAAAGCACTATGAAAGACTTGAAGATCCTCGGGACCGGTTGTCCCAAATGCCAGAAGCTCGCGGAGACAACGGAAGCCGCTGCGAAGGAGTTGGGCTTCGAGTACCAGATCGAAAAAGTAACTGAAATCAACAAGATTATGGAATTCGGCGTCATGGTCACCCCGGCGTTGGTGGTCGACGGCGAGGTCAAGGTATCGGGCAAGGTTCCAGGCGTTGACGAGATAAAGATCATGCTGGCGTGACGTCGTGCGCATGCGGCAACGAAACGGGGGACGCCATCCCGGATGCGCTCGCACGTACCATACACGAAGAGCGTGACATAGGCATTCGCCTTCGATAGACGCTTTTCACGGGGGATCGGAAGTATGACTACAGTAACGAAGGCGTTGATCGTTCTTGCCCTCGTCGGGGCGGTCTTAGCGACAGTGACGATCAAAGCGCAGAACAATCAAGAATCGACGGCAGATTCAGAGTCAGGGGTCGACGCCACCGAGCCGCAATCTGTTTCCGCTGTCGAACCGGCTTCGCTGACCGAGCCCGCCAAGAAGCCAGCGCAGTTGCCGAAGCTGGTCGACCTGGGCGCGGACAAATGCGTTCCCTGCAAGGCGATGGCGCCCGTTCTCGAAGAGCTAAAAACGGAATATGCAGGCACCTTCGACGTCGAGTTCATCGATGTGTGGAAGAATCCGGGGGCGGGACAGAAGCACGGAATCCGAGTCATTCCGACGCAGATCTTCTATGACGCTGACGGGAAAGAACTGGTTCGCCACGAAGGATTCATCTCGAAGGAATCGATACTGACGGTGTGGAAGGAACTGGGGGTCTTGTAGCCATGCAGGACCTCTTCGCCACACTAACGCAAGCAGTCGAAGGAAGCGCGATCATTGCCATAGCCGCGTCCTTCGCGTGGGGCGTCCTCAGCATCGTACTGAGCCCGTGTCACTTAGCCAGCATTCCGCTTATCGTCGGATTCATCGACGAACAGGGACGTATCAGCACGCGGCGGGCGTTTCTCATCTCGACGCTGTTCGCACTGGGCATCCTCGTTACGATCGCGCTGATCGGCGCAATTACTGCCGCTGCAGGCCGGATGATGGGCGACGTGGGGCGCTACGGCAACTGGTTCGTCGCGATCATATTCTTCGCGGTGGGATTGCATCTGCTTGACGTGATTCCCATGCCGTGGAGCGCCTCGGGGCCGGTCGGCATGAAACGCAAAGGCGCGTTGGCTGCGTTGGTACTGGGACTTGTCTTCGGTATCGCACTTGGTCCCTGCACGTTCGCCTATATGGCGCCCATGCTCGGCGTAACGTTCAAATTGGCCTCAACAAATCTTGCCTACGGCATCCTCTTGCTGTTGATGTACGGCGTGGGCCATTGCTCCGTGATTGTCTTCGCGGGCACGTTCACGGAAATCATCCAGCGCTACCTGAATTGGAACGAGCGCAGCAAGGGAGCCGTCCGTTTGAAGCAATTGTGCGGTGTCCTTGTGATTCTCGGCGGGCTTTGGATGATCTACACTGCGCCTTGACAGCGCGCCAATAATTTGATATTTTTAGAAATATGGAAATACAAGACGCCATCCCCAA
>JAHDWY010000029.1:8545-11339 GCA_023384315.1 Candidatus Hydrogenedentota bacterium
CTCGCCGCGCTCGCGCAGGAAACGCGGCTCGCCGTCTTCCGGCTCGTGATCGGCGCGGGGCATCGCGGCCTTGCGGCCGGAGACATTGGCGTGGCGTTGGGGGTCCCCGCACCGACTCTGTCGTTCCATCTCGCGCAATTGACCCAGGCCGGACTCCTGGAACGCCGCCGCAACAGCCGATCGATCATTTATACGGTGGACTTTGAGGGCGTGCAGGGGTTGTTTCGGTATCTCGCGGCCGACTGTTGCGAAGGCCGGCCCGAACTGTGCGGGTTTGAAACGAGGACGTGTACCTCGACTGCGAGAAAAAGAGGGCGTACATGCCGAACAACGGCGAAAAACTGAAGGTCCTCTTTCTCTGCACGGGGAACTCGTGCCGGAGTCAGATGGCGGAGGGATGGGCGCGCGCGCTGAAGGGTGACGCGATCGATGTGTACTCCGCGGGCATCGAAACCCATGGCATGAATCCGCGGGCGGTACAGGTCATGGCGGAAGCGGGTGTCGATATCTCAGGACACTATTCGAAACTCCTGAGTGACCTGGATAACGTGAACTTCGACTACGTCGTAACGGTATGCGCTCACGCGCATGAGACGTGTCCGGTCTTTCCGCGCAAAGCAACGGTCGTTCACGTGGCTTTCGACGATCCGCCCAAGCTGGCGAAGGAAGCGAAAGCCGACGAGGAAGCGCTCGGCCATTACCGGCGGGTGCGCGACGAGATCCGGGCGTACGTGGAAACACTGCCTGGCGCATTGGAGGGGAAGCAGTGAGTAGTTGTACGACGGCAAGCGAACCCAAGGGCAAAGGCCTTAGCGTTTTCGAACGCTATCTGACCGTTTGGGTCGCGCTGTGTATTGTCGGCGGGATTCTGCTCGGGAAGATTGCGCCGGGTCTTGCGCACACGCTTGACGGAATGGCCATCTACGTCAACAATGCGCCAGTGGTGTCTATCCCCATCGCGATCTGCCTGTTCTTCATGATGTATCCGATCATGGTGAAGATCGATTTTGCGAGCGTGGTCAAGGCGGGCAAAAGCGGCAAGCCGGTGTTCCTGACGCTCTTCGTCAATTGGTGCGTCAAACCCTTCACCATGTATGGTATCGCCTTGCTGTTCCTGGGCGTGCTGTTCCGCGGATTTATCGGCGCGGAAGCGGTCGACCTGGTGAAAATGCCGTTCGGACTGGATCTGCCTGTGGACGCCACCTACGGCGCGGGGACGGTCGTGCTAAGCGACGGGGTGAAGATGCTTCAAGTCCCGCTGTGGCGCAGCTACCTCGCCGGATGCATTCTGCTCGGCATCGCACCGTGCACGGCCATGGTGCTTGTCTGGGGTTATCTGGCGCGGGGCAACGATGGCTTGACCCTCGTCATGGTCGCCATCAATTCGCTGACCATGTTGGTGCTGTACGGTGTGCTCGGCGGATTTCTGCTGGGTGTGGGCAAACTGCCGGTGCCGTGGCAAGCGCTGCTGCTGTCAATCGGTATCTATGTCGCGCTTCCACTTGTCGCGGGCTACTTCTCGCGCAAATGGATCATCCGCACAAAGGGTGAGGCGTGGTTCAAAGTGAAGTTTCTCCACGTTCTCACGCCGGTGACCATTATCGCACTGTTGATTACGCTTGTGCTCTTGTTCTCCTTCAAGGGCGATGTGATTCTCACCAATCCGTTGACGATCCTTTGGATTGCCGTTCCACTCTTCATTCAAACCTGCGCCATCTTCGCTCTCAGCTACGGCCTGGCGCGCGTATTGAAACTCCGCTACGAAGACGCCGCGCCCGCCGCCATGATCGGTGCCTCGAACCATTTCGAAGTGGCCATCGCCACGGCCGTCATGCTGTTCGGCCTCTCCAGCGGCGCGGCCCTCGCCACGGTGGTTGGCGTCCTCATTGAGGTGCCGGTGATGCTCCTGCTCGTGCGCATTTGCCTGAACACCAAGAGTTGGTTTGCCTCGCAGGACGCGCACCTGGCCTGACCGGAGCAGCATGGAACGTTCGATGGACTTTGTCCGAAGTACCCCGGCCAGCGGCCGGCCAAAAGATTGTCAATGACCTAATCCGATTGGGCAACGTTCCAGAGAATCCCTGTCTGCGGCTTGGTGATTCACAGTGTGCTCCTTGTACCCTTCAGTTTGCACTCAGGTGTTCGAAGTCTCATAATCTCCCCTCCGGGGTCAATGCTGTGGGAATCTGAATGGACTAGCAACATGTGGGGAGGATCTGTCTATGCTTCGGTATATTATTTGTGCACGGAAACTGCGGGGCGGGGAGTTCATCCCCGAACCGGGACCGCCTAAGTTTTTGAAGGTGCCGGATGGCGAACTGCCCGGACCGCAACACCACATCAAACCCGGGGACTGGGTCAAGGAAGTGCAGCAAGCGGCGGCGGACATGGCCGATCCTCGCGTGTCGAAAGCGGGAGACGTGTTGATCTTTGTGCATGGGTACAACAATTCCATTCCCAACATTGACAAGCGGCATTCCGTGCTGCAGGAAGACCTGAACCGGGAAGGGTGGCGCGGTATTGTGTTGTCCTTCGATTGGCCGTCCGCCTCCAGCACCTTGAACTACCTCGAAGATCGGAGCGACGCCGCGGCGACGGCCCGCTATCTCGTCTCCCACGGCGTCGCACTTTTGGTGAACGGTCAGGACAAAGGGTGCGAGACGAACATCCATCTCTTGGGCCATTCGACCGGCGCCTATGTGATCATGCAGGCGTTTACGAATGCCGACGCCCATGGAGAGTTGTTCAAGAGCGATTGGCGAGTCGGTCAGGTGGCCTTCATCGGTGGCGACGT